>JANXWI010000198.1 GCA_025351205.1 Deinococcus sp. | reverse complement strand
GGGCCAGTTTCGCCGTCAGGGCGGTCATGATGTCCACCGGATTGCTGGCGACCAGCAGCACGGCCTGCGGGGCCGCAGCGGCAATCTGCGGAATGACCTGGCGAAAGATGTCGGCGTTTCTGCCCACCAGTGACAACCGGTCCTCGCCCGGCTTCTGGTTGGCTCCCGCCGTGACGACCACCACCGAAGCGCCCGCCACCGCACCGAAATCGTCGCCGCCACTGCTGACCCGCACCGGATGGCTGACCGGGGCCGCGTGCGAGATGTCGGCGGCCTCGGCGTGCGCCCGCTCGGCATCTACATCGACCAGCACCAGCTCGGTGCAGCTTCCGCGCAGCACCATCGCGTAGCCCGCCGCCCCCCCGACCAGCCCCGCCCCGACAATGGCAACCTTCATGCCTGCAAGCGTACCTGCTCTGTCTGTGACCAGCTCCAGAGACTTTCCTCACGTCGGAAATCGGATTGTCCCCACGCACGCTCATGACCAACCAGCCCTGATGCAATCAAAGCCGGAACAGCCGCGCTACCCTGCTCCCTGTGACGCTTTCCCGTACAGACAGCTCTGCCGCCCTGCGCGTTCCCGCCGTGCGCTGGCTGCTGCTCTCGGGCGTCAGCGAGAGCCTCGCCAGTCGCGGGCTGGCCGTGATCATCGGCTTCCAGCTGTATCAGGTCACGCGCTCGCCGCTGGCGCTGGGCTGGCTGGGGCTGGTCGAGGCGGTTCCGGCGCTGGGGCTGGCGCTGCTGGGCGGACACTTCGCAGACCGCCGTGACCGAAAACGCATCGTGCTGGTCACGCGCTTTGTCATGCTGCTGGCCGCCGTACTGATGAGTCTGTTTTCCAGGAGCGAAACGGTCAGTCTGCCCGCCCTGTACGCGCTGGTATTCGTGTCGGGTCTGGCGCGCGGCTTTGGCGAACCCGCCGCCTCGGCCTTCGAGATGCAGGTGGTGCCGGGGGCGGTGTACGTGAACGCCGCCTCGTGGCTGGGCAGCGCCAGTCTGGGGGCCGCCATGCTGGGGCCAGCCGTGGGCGGATTTGCCTTCGATCTGCTGCGGGCGCACGGGGCCTACCTGCTGATCGCCGCGCTGCAACTGCTGGCGCTGGCCGCCGTCTGGCGGGTTCCGGTGGCCGTCAAGCCGCAGCCCTCTGTACAGGGTGATGATCTGAAAGGTGAGCAGGAACCCATCTGGGACAGCATCCGGGCAGGCCTGACCTTCGTGCGGCGCGATCCGGTGCTGCTGGGCAGCATGGCGCTCGACCTGTTCGCGGTGCTGTTCGGCGGGGCGGTGGCCCTCCTGCCCATCTTCGCCGACGACATCCTGAAGGTCGGGGCCAGCGGGCTGGGCTTTCTGGTGGCCGCTCCCTCGGTGGGGGCGCTGGCCGTCACGCTCTGGGCCACCCGCCACCCGCCGACACACAACGCGGGCCGCACCCTGCTCATCAGCGTGGCGGGCTTCGGGATCAGCATCACCTTGTTCGCACTGTCGCACACCCTCTGGCTCTCGCTGCTGGCCCTGGTGTTCAGCGGCGGCTTCGACGGCGTGAGCATGGTGATCCGGCGCTCGATCCTGCGGCTGCGGACCCCGGCCCACCTGCGCGGGCGGGTGGCGAGCGTCAGCCTGCTGTTCATCGGCAGCAGCAACGAGATCGGGGCCTTCGAGAGCGGCTTCGCGGCCAGCCTGCTGGGCACCGTGCGCAGCGTCTGGCTGGGCGGGCTGGTGACGCTGGCGGTGGTGGGCGTCTCGGCCTGGAAGATTCCAGAATTACGCGGGCTGAGTCTGGAGGAACTGAACACGGTAGAGCCGGAGGCGGATGCACCTGAAATGAACGTGGAGCCAGGTCTGGGAAAGCCGGTACTTGGAAAACCCTGAGCCGAGCATCACAAAGACCGCCCCCGCCAGTCTTGGACGGGGGCCTGTTGATTCTTCGATTCAGCGTCCAGAACGGTTGCGGAACACGCCCAACAGGCTCAGCCCGCCGAGGGCGACCACGGCCCCGATCACGGTCCAGAGGGTGGACCCGCGCATGAAGGTGCCGGGCAGAACATTGATGCCCTGGAGGAACCAGACCAGTCCGGCGAGCACGAGCAGAAAACCGAGGATGGTGCGCAGCCAGCTGGGCATGGGTGGAACCTCCGGGCAGTATAAATGTGCGACGCTACTGCCAGGAGCCTAGCAGGCCAGTCGGAGTGCAACTGGCAGGAGGGCTACCCTGCGCCCATTCAGCAAGCGCCATGTCAACCCGACTCGTCAGCTTCGTTCCCGGATCAGATAGACCCGAAATGGCAGCCCCGGCAGGCTGGCCCAGTCGTGCTCGGCGGTCATCACGTCCGCGCCCAATCCCTCGGCGGCCCCCAGGCACAGGGCGTCGCCCAGCGAGAGGTTGTAGGGCTTGCGGCGGGCGTAATAAAAACTGGCCGCCTGCTGCGCCTGCACCTCGAACGGCGCGACCTCCAGCAGCTGCCCCAGGCTGT
>JANXWI010000191.1 GCA_025351205.1 Deinococcus sp. | reverse complement strand
TTCTGGCGAGTCAGCACAACGAGTACATCCTGAAAGACGGCCTGGCAGTGCTCCAGGACACCAACGACGCCTATCTTGCGAACATTCAGAAGAACGGCACCTACAGCGTCATGCCGCGCGTGCCGGGCGGCGAGATCACGCCCGCCAGGCTCATCGCCATCGGGCAGGTCGCAGAAAAGTACGGCCTGTACTGCAAGATCACCGGCGGGCAGCGCATCGACCTGCTGGGGGCGAGGCTCGACCAGCTGCCGCCCATCTGGGCCGAGCTGGTCGCGGCGGGTTTCGAGAGCGGGCACGCCTACGGCAAGAGCCTGCGAACCGTCAAAAGCTGCGTGGGCAGTACCTGGTGCCGCTACGGCGTGCAGGACAGCACCACGCTGGCGGTGAATCTGGAGCTGCGATACCGGGGCCTGAGAAGTCCGCACAAGTTCAAGGCGGGCGTCTCGGGCTGCACCCGCGAGTGCGCCGAGGCGCAGAGCAAGGACTTCGGGCTGATCGCCACGGAACGCGGCTGGAACCTGTACGTGGGCGGCAACGGCGGCGTCACGCCCCGGCACGCGCAGCTGCTGGCGCAGGACCTGGATGAAGCAACGGTCACCCGCTACCTGGACCGCTTCCTGATGTACTACGTCCGCACCGCAGACCGGCTGCAACGCACCAGCGTGTGGCTGGACAGGATGGACGGCGGCATCGAGCATTTACGCGACGTGATTATCAATGACTCGCTGGGCCTCGCAGGTGAGCTGGAGGCCGCCATGCGCTACCACATCGCCACCTACGCCTGCGAGTGGCAGGAGACGCTGGCCGACGAGAACAAGCTGAAACGCTTCCAGCACTTCGTCAACAGCGACGAGACCGACGAGGCAATTGTGTGGGTGACGGAACGCGAGCAACCGCGCCCGGCCTTCGAACACGAGATGACCCCGCTGCCGATGTTTGCGAATGACTGAGGGGGAAAGGTGGAAGGGCAATCGCTTTGCTCATTCCCCCTCACCCCCTCGCTGCGCGAGGCCCCTCTCCCGCCGGGGGCGAGGGGAAAAAACCAAAACCCTGGCCGTTACCCCTCGCCCCTTGCGGGAGAGGGGCGCTGCGAAGCAGCGGGGAGAGGGGTAAATGAGCGCCAGCGATTGCCCCTCCCCCTTCCAACCTAAAAAAAGGAACCCAACATGACCCAACTCGCCCCGTCCACCCACGCGAATTCGACCTCGATCCCCAGCTGGACCCCCGTGTGCAAGCTCTCCGAGATCCTGCCCGGCGGCGGGGTGTGTGCCCTGGTGGGCGGGCGGCAGGTGGCGGTGTTCCGCGTGGCGGGGCGGGTGTTCGCCCTGTCGAATTTCGACCCGTTCACGCGGGCCAACGTGCTCTCACGCGGGCTGACCGGCAGTTACACTTCAGAGGGCCAGGAGCGCTATAAAGTCGCCTCGCCGCTGCTCAAACATGCCTTCGACCTCGAAACGGGCGTCTGCCTGAGCGACCCAGCCGTGAGCGTTCCGGTGTACGCGGCACGCAGCGAAGAGGACCGCATCTGGATAGGAGAGGCATGGACTGGTTTGGCGGACTGAAGGTGTTATCGCTGGAAACCCGGCGCGGCGCGGAGATGGCCACCCTGATTGAGAACTACGGCGGGGTGGCCACCACCGCTCCCAGCATGCGCGAGGACAGGCAGGACATCTCAGAGAGGCTGAGCGACTTCGCGGCGCGCGTCCGGGTGGCCCCGGAGCGGCAGATTCTGGTGTGCATGACCGGTATCGGCACCCGGCTGTTCTTTCAGGACTTGCAGAAGTATGCCCCGGACGTGTACGCGCAGCTTCAGGACATCCAGCTCGTCTCGCGCGGCACCAAGCCCACGCAGGCCCTCAAGGCGCTGGGATTTGTACCGGTCACAGCTGCCCGCCCGCACACCTACCGCGAGGTGCAGGACACGTTGCAGAGTATGAATCTCGGGGGCCAGCACGTCACCATCCTGGAATACGGCGAGAGCACTCCGGCCCCGCTGCTGGCCGCGCTGGTCGAGGAAGGCGCGGCTGTTTACCCGGTGTCGGTGTACCGCTGCCTGCCGCCGCAGGACCCAGGCCCCCTTCAGGCGGCGGTGCGCGGCGTGATCGCGAATGAATATCAGGTGTTGCTGCTGTCGAGCGGCACCCAGGCGGTGCATTTCCTGAGCTGCGCCAGAGAGCTGGGCGTAGAGACGGAGTTGCGCCGGGCTTTACGCGGCATGGTCATCGCCAGCATCGGGCCAGCGTGCAGCGAGGCGCTGGGCGAGCTGCGCCTCACCTTCGATCTGGAGGCCAATCCGCACAAGATGGGCATCCTGGTGCGGGCGGCTGCTGAACGGGCGGCGGGGCTGCTGGAACGCAAGCGGAGTGTGGCGGTTTAAAGTTCAGCCCTTCGAGCGTCTGCGGCGAACCACGGTCCAGATGACCAAGAGCGCCAGCCCGGCATAGAGCGTTCCAAAAAAGATGTGCTCTGCCCGGTCAAAGTTGTTTCCAGACAACAGCCAGGAGATCAGTGCCAGCACGGCCCCGACGCCGTATACCGCCAGCCGGATGCGGGGAGTAAGACGCGCCGTACCCACTCGCTCTGGCCGCCGGACCTGCCGCAGCTTTTCCTGTACTTCGGGGCTGAGCTTTGTTTTGCGGTGGGCGTTGCGTACGCTCACCACCACTTTGTCAAACGTCAGAAACTGGGCCGCCGGCTGCGGCAGGTACTCGTCGAGCAGCGCCGTGAACTGCATCTGGGCGTAGGTACTGGCCGGGTCGAGTTTTACAGCGGCCAGGGCGGAGCGGAACGCCTGATCGGGCCGCCTCAGCCGCAGCTGTGCCCGCGCCAGCACCTCCAGGGCACGCACCGACTGCGGGTCCTGGGCCAGCACCTCTTTTGCGTGCTGCTCCGCCTGTGCCGGGCGTTTTCGCCGCAGGGCCAGGTGTGCCAGTCCCAGACGCGCCCCGGCGCTGCCCGGTTCCTGTTCCAGCGCCACCTTCAGGTGGGTTTCGGCGCGCTTCAGATCGCCGAGGTCCAGCTGCATTCCGGCCAGGGTGACGTGCGTTTCGGCGTCGTGGGGGTCCAGCCGCAGCGATTCGTGCAGCGCTGCCAGCGCCGGGGCAGCGACGCCTCCGCCCGCTCTCAGGCGAGACAGCCACAGCAGGGCCATGGGGCGGCCCAGCACCTGAGCGTTCCACAGGGCGGTGCCCAGCGTGCGCTGCACGTCGCTGCTGCCTGGTTCCAGCGCCGCCGCCCGCCGCGCCGATTCCAGCGCCTCCCGGTGTTCGCCCAGGCTGATCTGTACCAGGCTCATCACGCGCCAGAGGGCCGCGTCTTCGGGGGCGCTCGCCAGCGCCCGGCCCAGCTCACCCAGGGCCTCGCGTGAGCGGCCCAGGTCCAGCAGCGCCGAAACCCGCGTCCAGACGCCGATCTCTCCCGCGCCCGTCACCGTTTGCGGCCCTTTAAGTAGGCCAGCAGCTCGTCGTAGGTGCCGTCGTCGTTGGCGAACTGGGCGGCGTTCCTGGCCGTCTCGAACCAGGGGCCGGTGCTGGGTTTCACCTCACGCAGCGCCCGCACAAAATCGGCCTGACGGATGGGCCTCACCTGCCCGCTGGCAATCGCGTCCTGCATCGCCAGTTCGGTGGCCGAGGTCACGAGGTGTGTCAGGTCCGCGCCGGAGAAGCCGTCTGTCTTGCCTGCCAGGGTGTTCAGGTCCAGGCCCTCGTGCGGGCGGCTGCGAATCTGGCCCTCCAGCAGCGAGAGCCGCGCGGCGGTGTCGGGCGGCAACACCAGCAGCGTGCGGTCGAAGCGGCCCGGGCGGCGCAGGGCCGGGTCCACGTCCCAGGGGCTGTTGGTGGCCGCCAGCACGAACACGCCCTCGTTGCTCGACTTGGCCCCGTCGAGTTCCGAGAGCAGCTGCCCGACCACGTTGGCCGCGCTGTGCCGCATCTGGCTGCGCCGCCTTCCGAGGGCGTCCACCTCGTCGAGAAACAGCACGCAGGGGGCGCTGCGCCGGGCCACAGCAAACACCTCGCTCAGATTGCGCTCGCTCTGGCCCATGTACATGTCGAGCACGTCCGACAGGCCCACGTTCAGGAAGCGTGCCCCCAGCTCGCCCGCCACCGCCCGCGCCATGAAGGTCTTGCC
>JANXWI010000181.1 GCA_025351205.1 Deinococcus sp. | reverse complement strand
CTTGAACCTGCCCATGACCCTAACCGACGAAGACCTGATCGCCCAGATGGCCCAGGGCCAGCAAGACGCCCTGCGCGAACTGCATGACCGCTACGCTCCGTACCTGTACAGCATGGGCCGCCGGATGCTGCGTGATCCAAGCGACACGGAGAGCTGCGTACAGGACGCCTTCATGAATGCCTGGAAGGCCGCCGAGCGCTTTGACCGTACATTGGCCAGCGCCAAGACCTGGCTGGTCACCATCGCGCACAGACGCTTCTTGCAGGCAATACGGGACCGCCCCGACACCAGTCTGCCCATCGAGGACTGGGACTCGCCCACGCGCAGCCCGGACCCCACTGACAGGGTGCTGGCCGAGCGGGCGCTGGGCATTCTCAGCGGCGGTGAACGCAGGCTGGTCGAATTGGCCTATTACCAGGGCCACAGCCACGCCGAGGTGGCCGACCTGACCGGCATTCCGCTCGGGACGGTAAAGACGAGGCTCAGGGCCGCCCTGGCCCGAATGAAGACCCATCTGAACGCGGGTCAACCGGCGGCTGAACTGCAAGACTCCGGTACCCTGGAATCTGGCCAGCCGCAACCCGGCACACGGGGAGGTGAATAGCAATGCTCGACCGACATCAACTCACAAGCGACCTGCTGACGGACTACGCGCTGGGCTTTTTAAGTTCAGCCGAGGCGTCTGAGGTCGAAGCGGCGCTCGAAGTTCACCCTGAGGCGCGAGAAGAGGTGAACAGCTACCTGAGCGGGTTGAGCGACCTGGTCATGGACCTGGAGCCTGTGGCCGTGCCGCAGGGGGCCGCAGACCGCCTGATGGCCCGCCTGGACGCCGAACTGCTGCAACCGCAGACCGTGGAAGCACAGTCTCTGGAAAGCCAGTTTTTAGAAAGCCAGTCTCTGGAAAGCCAGTCGCTGGGCGCGGGGGTGGCGTCTGACGCTGCCGCACCCGGTCTTTCTGTACCAGGTAATTCTGCACCGGGCAATTCTGTACCGGGCACGGCCCACACCGGGCAGAACCTGGCATTCACTCCACTGCCCGCGCCGCAGCTGCCCGCAGTGGTCGCCCCAGCCCGGCGCAACAGGCTGTACGCGCTGCTCGCCGTCGCCGCCGCCGTGGCTGTCGGCGTGGCGGCGCTGCCGGGGGTCTTGAATGGCGCGCCAGACTTTGCCAGCCGTCAGGGTCAGCAGGGAGCCGTCAGCAGCACCCTGAACGACAAGGCGGGCGTGCCGCTGGCCGACGTGGTGCGGCTGCCAGAAGGGCAGGCCTATGTGCAGATGCGCTCCGCCCTGCCCGCTGGCCGCGCCTATCAGGCCTGGAAGATCGAGGGCGGCAAGCCCGTGTCGCTGGGCATGTTCAGGGGGCGTGAGTACGGGTCTGCCCTTCCTGCCGGAACCGTGTTTGCCGTGACCGTCGAGCCGGAAGGCGGAAGCGAGCAGCCGACCACCACGCCGCTGCTTGCCCAGCCGATCTGAACGATACCCCAACAGAAACGTTGTCTGGTCTGCGTTCCCGGCGGCTGCTTCAGTTCGGCTGAAACGTCAGATGGAAGGTTCTGGTATCGTTCAGGCCGTCCGTATTGAGGTCAGAGAGTCGAACCGTGCCGGACTGCTCGTGTCTCTGCCTGCCCGAAGGAAGAAGCCCGTCACCAAGCAGTGTTCCGACCGGAGTCCCACGGGCGCTCAGATCGAGCTTCCAGCCCATGCGTGGGCACGCGGCCACGAACGACTGGCTGGTCGGTGAGCACAGGGTCTGCGTGAACATCAGCCGGGGGCTGGTGGTGTCGCTCGTCAGGCCCTGGCCACCCGCGTCGTAGCCCTGTCCGCCGATATTCAGAGAGCCTCTGACGCTGTAGGTCGCGCCATCGACGTAAGCGGCCACGAACTCTCCGCTGGCGGGCAGCTGTGCAGGTTGCAGCGGCACCGACCAGCGCGTTCCGGCGCTCAGGACTTCCGGACTGGAGGCGTCGGCCTGAGCGGTCGTGAACCCATAGGCCGGATTCTTCCCCCCGCCCTGGAGCGGCTGGCCGGAACCCAACGCCGTGAAGGTCGGGGCCTGTCCGGTCGCCCAGACCACCTGGGTCGTGGTCGGTTTTCCCTGGTCGTACACTCTGTAAACCAGCCGCAGCACGCCGTTCTCGGCGACCATAGGCGAAAACTGTATGCTGAAGTTGTTGCAGCCGTCACGCAGAGAAATCGACCCGGTGACCGCCCCCGAGGCGTCCAGCCGGTGCAGGGTCGCGTCGTCTTGCAGGACATAGAAGCCGCCAGCGTCCGCGCCGAATCCCAGTGTTTGGCGACGGGCTTCCACGTAGGCGTTGCAGGCGCGTGGAAGGCTTCCCACGCGGACCTGCTTGCCGGTACTCAGGTTGACGAGCGCCCTGCCGCTGTCCTGCGCCACCCATTCCAGATTCTGGTCGAAGCCGGGATTGGCCCATTCCGTGCTGACGGTTGGAATTTCCGCGCCGGTCAGGGTGTTCCAGCGCCGTGACTGGCCAGGACTGCCGGCCCCCGGTCCGAGCAGGCGGGCGCCGTCGCTGCTGACCCTGGTGGCCCCGGGCAGGACGCCCAGGATGCTGAGTGAGGTGGGGCTGACCTTCACGCTCTGCTGGGAAGAAACCACGATCAGCGTGCCGTCTGGTGTGGCACTGAACGCAATCGGGTCTGCCGCTGCAATGGCCCGCCGACGGCGTTCAATTCCCGTATTCGGGTCGAGGTCAAGCAGCAGGGTGTGCCCTGAACTCTGGAGCAGTGCAAATACGCTCGACCCGTCCCCGGAAACGAGGGCGTCGATGAGTCTCATCTGCTCGATCAGGGCACCACTGTACCGCCCATTCAGCACCGAGCCGTCGGCTGGCACAGGCACCATCTGCACGTCAGGAACGTTTTTACAGGCCGTCAGAGTCAGCATCAACACGGCCAGCAGAGTGGCTTGTTTCATGCCCCGATTGTACTGACAAATGACCGACGATGAGACTTCAATTGTGGCTGACCACCTCCACCTTTTCCAGATAAGCCCTGCCGCCCTCCAGCTCGGCCTCAAATCCTGAAGCTGTGCCGAATTCCAGCGACTCGGCCAGCGTTTCTGACATCAGGTATTCCTGCCAGACTTCGGCAGCCTCGCGGGCCTCGCCCTGCAAATCCAGATGCAGCGTGATGCGGTCCTGAACCTCGAAACCGGCCTTCTTGCGCCCGTCCTGGATGCCGCGCACCAGGTCGCGGGCCAGCCCTTCCAGCCTCAGCTCGTGCGTGAGCGTGGTGTCGAAGGCCACCAGGTATCCGGCCTCCTCCAGCGCGGCGAAACCCTCCGGCGATCTGGCGTCCACCAGCACCTCGTCCGGCCCGAGTTCGTAGCGCTCACCGTCCGGGCTGACCACCTCGAAGTTCTTGCCGTCGCGCACCGCACGGGCGATTTCCGAAGCGTCGGCGGCATTCAGGGCGGCCCGCACCTGGGGCACCGCCTTGCCGAACTTCTTGCCCAGCAGCGGCAGGTTGGGGCGCAGGGTGTAAGTGACCAGCTCGGTAAATTGGTCGATCAGCTCCACCTGCTTGACGTTCAATTCCTCTCTGATTTGCTCGGCAAAGCGGCCCAGCGCTGCTGTCTGCTCGGCGCTGCGGGCGCGCAGCATCACCTTGGGCAAGGGTTGACGCTGGCGTACCCCCGACTGCCCTCGCACCGCCCGGCCCAGTCCGACCACGCGCAGCACGGCGTCCATCTCCGACACCAGACCGGCATTCAGCGCCGCCGCGTCGGGTTCGGGCCACTTTGCCAGGTGAACGCTCGCAGGCGCCTGTGGCTCGGCGCTCAGCACCAGATTCTGATACAGCGTCTCGGCCAGGAACGGGGTAAACGGGGCGGTGAGCAGCGTGACCGTCTTGAGGGCGGTGTAGAGCGTGGCATACGCGGCCACGTCCACCTGCCCGTCTCCAGCCCAGAAGCGGCGGCGGTTGCGGCGCACGTACCAGTTGCTCAGGTCCTCGGTCACGAATGCCTGGAGGGCGCGGCTGCTGCCGGTGGGGTCCAGATTCTCCAGGCGCTCGGTCACGGTGTCCACCAGCGCCTGCACCTTCGCCAGCAGCCAGCGGTCCACCTCGGGGCGTTCCGAGACGGGCGGGGCTGCCGCGAGGTCGGGCCTGTCGAGGTTGGCGTACAGCACGAAGAAACTGTAGGTGTTCCAGAGCGTCAGGAAGTAGCTGCGGAACGCCTCGCCCACCAGGTTCATGCCGAAGCGGCGCGAGAGTTCCGGCGGGGCGGACACGAACATGTACCAGCGGGCGGCGTCGG
>JANXWI010000145.1 GCA_025351205.1 Deinococcus sp. | reverse complement strand
TATCGCCCTGGAGCAGTTGTCCGAACTCCGCTGCCGAAATAACAGCCTTTCGCCAGCTTCATTGTCTTGGGCAGAACGGAGCGGTCAAGCGTCCTCATGGGCGCTGCCCTGACCAAGAACGCGCTTGAGCACGCTTGCCCGCTCCAGTCGGTCAAAAAGAGAACGCCTTTTTGACAAATGCTCTAATCGGGCTGGGGCAGGCTGATCCGCCGCGACCGACCCGAATCCCTACCGCCACCGTGTCTTGGCCAGAACGGGAGGAGTGGCGTGGCCAGCTGCGTCCGTTCACGACGATACGCCCATGAGGACGCCTGGCCGCTTCCCGATGACACGATCATCCAACACGCTGTCTGGCTAATGTGGGTAGAGTTTGGTGGAGGGTACGTTCAGTGTGATTCACACTGGAGGACAACATGTCCGTACCCGAGCAGAAATTCACCGCTGAGTTCAAACACGAAGCCGTCCGGCTGGTTCGCACGAATGGAAAGAGTTGTGCCCAGATTGCCCGTGACCTTGGCGTTCCCCCTCACTACGTCGTCCGGTGGATGCAACAGCAGGACAACCAGACAGCCGCTGGCCGCCCTGCGTTCACCGGGCGGGGAATCTCCGCCCTTTCACCCAGGAGGCTCGACTGATACGGATTCCGTTTAATTCGTTATCTGGGGTCACCAGTGGAAGTCTGTCGAGGTTTTGACCCGGCTCCATTGTCCTTCCAGCCAACGGCACTGTGTGGCGAGGGTTTCCTGAGGGTGGGCCAGCGTCTCGAAATGACGGTTCTCCAGCGGTGCGTCCGTCAGCTGCCACAGGCGCTCTACGGGTTGCAGCTCTGGTGAATAGGGTGGCAGAAACGTCAAGGTCACGCCGTCTGGGCATCGAAGATGCCTTGTGGTGTGCCACCCCGCCCCGTCGAGCACCAGGATGATCTCCCGCGTCTTTCCTGCTCCGGTACTGACGGCGAACCGTTCCAGCACGGCCTGAAACGTCTCCGTGTTCACGGAGGGCAACAGCCAGTATTGCCCTTCGTCCGTCTGGGGACAGGCGAAGGCGTACAGGCACAGCCCCTGGGAGCGGTGTTGCACTGGCACTGTGGGGGCCTTGCCGCGTTCCGCCCAAACCCGGCCCACGATAGGCTCTAAGCCGAGCCGGTGTTCATCCATGCACCAGACTTCGGTGCGTCGTCCAGTGCCTTGAACACGCGCTTCCACTGCCTGGACAGCTTCGGGGAGGACTTTTTTTTGAAGTCCTCCTGGCGTTCCTGATCGGCCTCGACATGTTGAGGCCGGGGGACCTGTTGGCTGTACCCCACTGCGTCCAGGAACTCATAACAGCGCCCCAGATACAGGTCTTTCTGAAGGGTGGTCCTGACCCACTCCTGCACGCGGTTCCCGCTCCACACACCACCTTCGGCCACATCGGCGCGGATACTCTGGGCCAGCAACAGTAGCTCGGCGTCACTCAGCAGCGTGGGTGCGCCACGGTTGCCGTGGCGCTGATCTTTGAGACTCTCCAGGCCATGCACCCCGTACGCGTCCACGATCTTGTCTGCCCCCTGGTATGAATATCGGGTGATGGCCAACACCTCGGCGTAGGACTTCCCCTCAGCGAGCAGAGCCAGCAGCTGACTGCGGCGACGCTCGACGGCACAGGTGCTGCGCTTGTAGATGGTCCAGAATTCGTCAGCATGATGTTGAAATGTAAGGTGGCGCATAGATCAACAATAACATATTAAACGGAATTCACATCAGGGCTTTGCGTTCGGATGGTGTATCGCCCCAACCGGACCATAGTCGTCCGAACTTGGCTCCTCGACCGATCTGGACAGATCCAGGAAGGACACCGGATTCCGGGGCCAGCCCTGTCTCATACGAACTGCCGTCCAATCCGTTGTGCAAATGGAACCCTGCCCAGTCGGGTCAGCAGCTAATTCGTGCCAGATTGACTGGAATCCCTGGGGGTCCGTCCACGAGGGGGAAGCCCAGATTCAGGCCGTCAGTTTCAGACCGTCGTCGGCTCGGGACCTTCGTCAGCGGAGATCATTTCCAGCAGGTCCTGAATGGTCCGGTGCGCCTCCAGGGGATGTCGGAGCGGCTGTGTCCCGGTGACGTGATAGCGGTTGCGCCGCCCCTCGCGTTCCCGGCGCAGGACGCCCGCGTCTTCGAGTTCCCGCACGATCCGCTGCACGGCCCTCTCGGTGATGCCGACCGCCACCGCGACTTCACGGAGCGTAATGTCCGGCTGGCGCGACAGACAGACCAGAACGTGGGCGTGGTTGGTCAGAAAGGTCCAGCCGCTGTCCCCGGGCGCAGGAATGGTCACCCGTACTGCCCGACACCGGAACGGATCGACCATCCGGAAACATACGCATTCGATTTCGTGTATTGTGTTTCGTGATCGTCCATACGCTCAGTCTAGCGAACCATCATCACCGTGCTCCGACGCAAGTGCCCCCAGTTCCCAGCCGTCCAGAACCGCCCAGCCGTCCAGAAGCGCCGAGTTGCCCAGGAGCGCCATGCAGACCTCCGACCCGTCTATACGCCTGCTTCCTGTTGATCCAGAGATGCCGACCCCCATCTCCGTTGCGTTTGGCGACGGCATCGGCCCCAGCATCATGGCGGCCACCTTCCGCATTCTGCATGCGGCGGGGGCAGGAGGGGGCAGGGGGCAGGCTCGACATCGGGTGGATCAATCTGGGCGAGCAGGTCGATCTGGGCATCAACCTGACAGGTCTGGATTTCATCAGGACCGAACACCACTCCACCTTCGACGGTGTGCAGGGCTACTCGCTGAGGCAGGGCCAGTAGAGCGGCCAAGCCGGATGCTCAGTCGCGCAGACGCTGTATGGATAACCCGGAGACCATGCAGGGCTGGCCCGCTCGGATCATCAGAAACCGTGTATGTGCCGGAAATTGAGCACAGGAATTGAGCAATGGGACTTGAGTCCACTTCCAGCAGGAGTTCTTTAAAACCCAATGAAATTTGACAGAGACTGAAGTTCACAGAGTCGAGACGTGCCGATAATCCAGAAGACCAATGAGGTAACGCCCATATGACGATTCACCCTTTCACCACCTCGACTCTGCCGCTCTGGCAGGCGCTGCTGCTGATGGCCCCCACGATGCTGGCAGCCAGTTCCGCGTTGTTCGCCACCGACCGGGCCGATACGGCGGCAGCGTGGCGAGGCGCGCGCTGGGCGACCACCGCGTCGCTGGGGCTGGCTGTCGTGGGGCTGCTGGGCATTCTGTTTGGTGGCAGCGCCCTTGATGGCAGCGCCGTCGGCTTCGGCCTGCGGGCCGACAGCATCGGCGGCGCGGTGACGCTGCTGGTGGCGTTCGTGGGCTGGGTCATCGTGCGCTACTCGCAGCCGTACCTGAACGGCGAACCCGGGGAGCGCCGCTACGTGCGCTGGCTGATGGCGACGCTGGCCGCCGTGGGCGTGGTGATCGCCGCGAACCACGTGCTGCTGCTGGCGCTGGCCTGGATGGCCACCAGCATGGCCATGCACAGGCTGCTCAACTTCTTCGGCCACCGACCGGCAGCCGTGGCGGCGGCGCACAAGAAATTCATCGCCGCCCGCATCGCCGACGTGTGCATGCTG
>JANXWI010000135.1 GCA_025351205.1 Deinococcus sp. | reverse complement strand
CACCAGGCCCAGAACCTGCTGATAGAACGCAACGCTCCGCTGGAGGTTGCTCACGGTGAGCTCGACTGGGCCGATAGACAGCCCGGCAGGGAGGCGGGTATGTGGAAACGAGAGGGTCACTGGGGATCTCCTTGTGGGCATTGACCAGAATGCCCTGGGTGACGACGATCAGAACGTCACCACCCCGAATCATGGCTGGCCAGCTCGGTATACCGGGTAGACAACGCGGTCTACAGCGTGATCTGCGGCTTCGCGAAAGGAAAGCTCTGGCAGACTGGCGAACGTGACTTCGGACTGAAGAATACCGGCAGGACCTGCGTTCTGGATCAGGACGAACGCGCGCTGATCTCACCCGAGCTGGAGAGTCGTTTGAAGCAGAGTGTTCGTCCGGTCGGGGACGGGACCGTCAAGATGCCATCCGAAACATCATCGGGCGTAATCAGGACGACGTCATGGTCTTCATTAGACCTCCTGCGAAAATCATGGAGCGGCAAGCATGGCGTTATAGATTCCGGCCAGCAGATTGAGGCGGAGGTGGAATCTGCGCCGACGATGACGATAGACGCTCGCCAGACACCGGAAGATTTTGAGGCAGCGTATCACGTGTTCCACGGGCAGGCGTTTGCGAGACAACGCCCGATTTTCTCGCTTCTGCTCGACGGTCAAGGGATGCTTTTTGGTTGCTTTGCGGGGGGTGCGCGAACACGCGTGTTCGCGCCAGAGACCCTGGTACGCCGCATCGGCGAACACTTCAGTCTCTGGGTGAATCGCGGTTTCTGAATCCCGGAATAGCGTCAGATCATGGGTGGCCCCTTTGCCGGTAGCGACACACAGGATGGCGCGAGTGATGGCGTGGACCACCACCTGCGCTTTCAGGGTATGCCGCTTTTTTTTGCCGCTGTACCAGACCCGTTGATTTTTTTTGGCCGCTCACAGGGCACTTCACTGACATCCACCAGCACGGCGTTCTGCACTGATTCCTCGGTGATGAGTGAGCGTTTCCCTGGCAATGAAAAGCGTTGACTGACCAGGAGCGCTGATTCGACCCTTTCCACCGCGCGTTGCGCGGTGGTCTCGTGTACGCCCCAATCTTGTCCCAGGTGAAAGTAGGTTCGGTATTCTCGCCAGAATTCCAACGTCAGCATCAGTTGCTCTGCCATCGACAATGCTGGAGGACGGCCCGGTTTCTTCTTTCGACTTTCCCACGCCTGGAGCACCTCGAGCATCTCATGGAAGATCTCAGGATAGATTCCCGTGCGCCGTCGATAACCCGTTCTGTTCAGACCCGTGATCTGCTCAAATCTTGCGTGTGGCATCTCCGCTCAACATATCGCTTCACTTTCGCAGGAGGTCTATTGCTCTGAACCTTCCCACTGTCCGGTAGCATCCTTCCATGCCCCCCTCGGCGCTGGAATCCCTGCTGGCCTACTACGAACCGCTCTCGGCGCTGCGCCGCGACTTCCGGGGCGCGGCGACGCTGCACACCCCCGGCTCTCCGCTGCTGGGGGCCAACGCCAGCTACCTGCTGACCGGGGCCAGCCCGGACGTGTTGCCGCTGCTCAGGGTGTGGCATCTTGCTCACGACGCGCCGCCGCTGATTGCCAGCCTGGGCGAGATGCCAGGCTACCCCCCGGAGCATACGTTAAGGGTCGGGCCGTACGTTCCCGTGCCGGACCCCGGCATCATCGTGGTCGAGCAGACCTCGCGGCTGCACATGGCCCGCTTCGCTGGCGTGCTGGCCGAGGCACACGGGTTGCCGGAGTGGGCCGCGCCGCTGGGTACGGGGCTGGCTGCCTCGCTGGAACAGCTGCCCGACGCCGTGTTGCTGCTGGCCTACGCGGGTGGCGAGGCCATCGGGGCGCTGCTGTGGCAACCTGCTGGCGCTCACCTGTGGGGCAGCCTCGACCCCGCCGCCGACGCGCCGCTGCTGAACGCCGCCACCGAACTCTCGGGCGGCCCGGTCTGGACCAGCCTGCCCGATTCCAGCCCACTGGGCGTGCAG
>JANXWI010000124.1 GCA_025351205.1 Deinococcus sp. | reverse complement strand
CCTTGCCATCCACCACGTGCGGCTCGTTCAGGTCGGCCTCGCGGGTGTGGTTGGCGAAGTATTTGTCAGCCACGTTGTAGGCCAGAGAAAGCACGTCGTCGTAGACCTCGCGCGAGTGGTCAGCAAAGCGCGGGCGCGAGGTGAGAGAGTCGGTGTCCAGCACCTCGTAGAGCTGGAATTGAAGATCACGTTTTGAGAGGAATGGGGCCATGTATGGTCAGGACTCCTTTTTAGCGTAAGCTCGTTGCGTGGATTTCACGCTCAGGATGGATAGGCGCGGGCGGGTGCTGCTACCCAAGCGACTGCGTAATGCAATTGACGTGAAACCCGGCGATGCGTTGCTTGCCCATCTGGACGGCGCGGTGTTGAAGCTTACTCCTATAGCGACTTTGCGCAAGGTGGACGGCTTCTTGATCCTTGATCTGCCAGGCAAGCCAGTCTTAATTGGCGATGCGGTGGCTATAGTTAGGGCGGCACGTGAACGGGAGCTGTTGGAGCGCGTCAAAAAGAAATAGGATGGGTGGTTATATGCTACCGCTTAAACCTCCCTCCGCTGAAGTTTCTGAAACTACATTTCGTGGATTGACATATTGAAAAACCATCTTATCAAGAGCTTCAGCGGCAGCAAAAACGATTGTGTGGAAAGCTTCGACTTCGATAACTTCTAATTTTAATTGAATTCGACCAGTTTCCCAATCAAGAATCTCAACAAATTCTTTTCCGCCGTCAACATCCCATTTGAATGACCAATGCGCAATTCCATTACGAAAAATTCTAAATTCATTATTATTGAAACTATCCCTTATCTGACTCAAAATCGGATAATATTTATAATTGGTCTTCAAAATTTGAGCTATTGGAGAATTGATGTCTTTAAAAATTTTTCCGAGCGGCCCATCTATGAGTAAAGCAGTGGGGATCCATCTATTTAAATGCCATCCTATTCTAGCTATCTCACGAATTGAAAGCGGTTTATCGTCGTAGCTTCCAGTAGCGGACATCGCGTAAGACGCAAGCATAATTTCTATTGAGTCTTGCGCTAAAGGATATTTAGTAAGGTAATTTTTAATTTCTGCCTTCATGTCATTATCCTGAATAATACCTGAACATTCGTCAAGAAGTTGTGTGAATGGCATAGAAGATTTCGCCCACTCCCTACCTATTCCCTTTCTAGAAAGTACTTGTAGCATCAACCTGAAGAGTAAATCCTTTTCATGATTCGAGAAATTTGTTTCTGCCTGATAATTACTTCGCTCATCGTCCATGTTGCTCCAAGTCTGTTAACGTTTGATAGAAAATCTATATTCTAGTTTGGAGGCTCACAACACCTCAAACAACCCCGCTGCTCCCATCCCGCCGCCGACACACATGGTCACCACCACGTATTTCACACCGCGCCGCTTGCCTTCGATCAGAGCGTGACCTGTCAGACGTGCTCCGCTCATGCCATACGGGTGGCCCACGCTGATGCTGCCGCCGTTGACGTTGTAGATGGCCGGGTCGATGCCCAGCGTGTCGCGGCAGTACAGCGCCTGCACCGCGAAGGCCTCGTTCAGCTCCCACAGCCCGATGTCGCCCACGCTCAGGCCGTGACGCTTGAGCAGCTTGGGCACGGCGTAAATGGGACCAATACCCATCTCGTCGGGTTCGCAGCCCGAGGTGGCAAAGCCCTTGAAGATGCCCAGCGGCTGTAATCCACGCTCCCTCGCCAGATCGTCAGACATGACCACCACTGCCGAGGCCCCGTCGGAGAGCTGCGAGGCGTTGCCCGCCGTGATGACGCCGCCCTCGATGACCGGCTTGAGCTTCTGCAACCCTTCCAGGTTGGTGTCGGGACGGTTGCCCTCGTCCTTGCCGAGCGTCACTTCACGCTCTGAAATCTCGCCCGTCGCCTTGTCCTGCACCAGCATCTTGGCCGCGAACGGCACGATTTCCTGGTCGAAGTACCCGGCCTCCTGCGCGGCGGCGGTGCGCTGCTGAGATTCCAGGGCGTACTCGTCCTGCGCCTCGCGGCTGATGTGGTAACGCCTGGCGACCACCTCGGCGGTCTGGAGCATCGGCATGTAGATGTCGGGCTTGTGCTCCATCAGCCACTCGCCGCGCAGCTTGTAGGTGTTGGCATGCTCGTTCTGCGTCAGCGAAATGCTCTCCAGGCCGCCCGCCACCAGCACCTCGCCTTCTCCGGCCCGCACGCTGTGGGCGGCCATAGCGATGGTCTGGAGGCCGCTGGAGCAGAAACGGTTGACGGTGGTTCCGGCCACGCTGACCGGAAAGCCTGCCCGCAGCGCGATCTGGCGGGCGATGTTGCTGCCGGTTGCACCTTCAGGGTTGCCCGCGCCGAAGATGATGTCCTCGATTTCTGACGGGTCCACACCGGCCCGCTGAACGGCGTGCGAGACGGCGTGCGCCCCGATGTCGGAGCCGTGGGTGTTGTTCAGGTAGCCCCGGAAAGCCTTGCCGATGGGGGTGCGGGCGGTGGAAACAATGACTGCTTCTGGCATGTAGATTCTCCTTGTGCGGTTATAAACTGGCGAAATGAACAGCGGCCTGGTATCGGAGGAAGTGATCTTGACCACGGACGAGGGTGAGCAGGCGGTGTTCTCGGCCTGGGCTGATCGGGTGGGGCTGGACCTGGAAACTCTGGTCAACTCGGGCTGCGGCTGCTGCGTGGACATCTACACGGTGTGGGCCACGCCCGGACAGATTACGGAACTCAATACCCTTCTGGACGCTGTCAGGAGCTGACCGGGCCACCATTTCCCTCCAGCGGCACCACGAAAATCTGCACCTGCTCCTCCAGTCCGCCCACTGACGTGTACAGCCTACGGGCCACCGTGTTCTCTGCTTCGGTCAGCGTCCAGGCGGCCACGCAGCCCAGCGTGCGGGCGTGGGCGATCAGCGCGTCGAGCATCTGCCGCCCCAGCCCCTGCCCCTGCCAGGCATCCGACACGCCCGCCTCGTTGATAAACATCTCCGGCGGCTTGTCGGGGTGCAGGTAGTGAACACCCGAGGCCATGCCCACCACCAGGTCGCCCTCCAGCGCCACCGCCAGATGGTGCCGGGGGTCGGCGAAGAATTCGGCGGTGAATCGCGGGTCCACGGGGCCATCGAACACGTCCGGAGCCACGTTGAGAAGGATGTGGGCTTCTGAGGAGGTGAGAACTCGGACTGTGGTG
Source organism: Deinococcus sp. (assembly GCA_025351205.1). Lineage (GTDB taxonomy): Bacteria > Deinococcota > Deinococci > Deinococcales > Deinococcaceae > Deinococcus. The sequence goes on along the minus strand of JANXWI010000124.1, from coordinate 2,515 downwards.
GGCATGGGGTTGACCTCATTTGGGATGCTCGGCCCGCTTCACCCCCTCCCAGCCTCCCCCCTCAAGGGGGAGGGGCAACGGCGCGGGGTCGTTACACTCGGGTATGTCTACTCGTTCGCCCCGTACCAGCCCGTCTTCGGAAGTGGCACGGTTATTGCGGCGGAACATGACCCTTGAGGAACGCTTGCTCTGGGCACGAATTCGGGGGAAGCAGCTTGGGGTGAGTTTTCGCCGACAGGAGCCGATGGGCAGATATGTGGCCGATTTCGTCTGCTACGGGAAGTTCCTGATCGTGGAACTCGACGGCAGCCAGCATTTCAAGAATGAAGCTGATGTGGTGCGGGATGCGGACATGTGGGAGAAAGGATTTACGACGCTCAGATTCTGGAACAGCGAGGTCATGACCAACATGGAAGGCGTACTAGAAAAAATCCAGCAGACGCTTGGCCGTTAGCCCCTCCCCCTTGAGGGGGGAGGTTGGGAGGGGGTGGGTGAGCGCAGCGATTGCCCTACATCTTCGCCTTCTCCCGATCCCAGTCCGCAAAAGTCTTCCCATCCTCCGCCAACTTCTTCAGCAGCGGCGCGGGCGTCTGGCCATACTGCTCCAGGTCGGCCACCACACTCTTTAGCCCCTGCTCGTCGGCGTACTTCATCGGGCCGCCCCGGTAGGCCGGGAAGCCGTAGCCATAGACGTAGATCACGTCGATGTCGCTGGCGCGCTGGGCAATGCCCTCGTCCAGAATCTGCGCGCCCTCGTTCACCAGGCTGTAGGTCAGGCGCTTGGTGGCCTCGTCCTGGCCCACCTCGCGGCTGTTCAGGCCCTTCTCGCTGCGGAAGGTGCTCAGCAGCTCGTCGGTGCTGGCGGCGGGCACGGGTTTGCGGCCATCGGGGTAGTCGTAGATACCCGCCTGCGTCTTCTGCCCCTTGCGCCCCGCCTCCACGATGCGGTCCAGCCAGCCGTCGGGCTTGGGCTGCCCTGCAACCTTGGCCTGATGCTGCCTGATCAGGTAGCCCACGTCCAGGCCCGCCATATCCGACATCTCGAACGGCCCCATCGGCAGGCCGAGGGCGTGCATGGCGGCGTCCACGTCCTGGGGTTTCGCGCCCTCCTCGGCCAGCTTGCGGGCCTCGTCGCCGTAATGGTGCACCATCCGGTTGCCCACGAAGCCGTCGCAGACGCCCACCACCACGCCCACCTTCTTGATGCGTTTGGCGAGCGCCATGCCCGTCGCCAGCACCGAGTCGGATGTTTTCTCGGCCCGCACGATCTCCAGCAGCCGCATCACGTTGGCCGGGCTGAAAAAGTGCAGCCCGATCACGCTCTCCGGGCGCTTGGTGGCGCCCGCAATCTCGTTCACGTCGAGCGTGGACGTGTTGGAAGCCAGGATCGCCCCCGGCTTGGCGATACTGTCCAGCTTGCCGAAAATCTCCTTCTTCACGTCCATGTTCTCGAAGACCGCCTCAATGATGATGTCGGCATCCTTGAGGTCTTCCATCTTCAGGGTCGGGGTGAGCATGCCCATCCGTTTTTCCACGTCTTCGGTGGTCATGCGGCCCTTCTTGGCGGTGTTCTCGTAGTTCTTCCGCACCACGCCCAGGCCCCGGTCGAGCGCCTCCTGGGTGGTTTCCACGATGGTTACGGGAATGCCCACATTCAGGAAGTTCATGGCGATGCCGCCGCCCATGGTGCCCGCCCCGATGATGCCCGCCGATTTTATTTCGGTCTGAGGCGTGTTCTTATCCAGCCCAGCGATCTTGCCCGCCTCTCTTTCTGCGAAGAAGATGTGGCGCAGGCCGCGCGATTGCGGCGAGTCCTTGGCCTGCATGAACAGGCGGCCCTCCTCGGCGTACCCTTCGGCAAACGGCTTCTGCGTTGCCATCTCGGTCAGGTCCACGATCAGGCCCGGTGAATACTGCCCTTTGTGGGTCTTGCCCAGGCCTTCACGGGCAGCGGTGAACAGCTCCGGGCTGCCGCCCCCGGCCACCTTCTCGCTCACCCGGGGCAGCGGCGTCGTGTCCACATGGGCGCGCGCAAACGCCACTGCGCCGGTCAGCAGGTCGCCGTCGATCAGTTCGTCGATCAGACCGATCTGCTCGGCCTCCTCCGCCTTCACCGGGTTGCCCGACAGCATCATTTCCAGCGCCTTAGCCGCGCCCACCACGCGGGGCAGCCGCTGGGTGCCGCCCGCGCCCGGCAGCACGCCCAGCTTCACTTCCGGCAGGCCCAGTTGCGCGCCCGCCACAGCCACCCGGTAGGTGCAGGCCAGCGCCAGCTCCAGGCCGCCGCCCAGCGCCGTGCCGTGAATGGCGGCCACCACGGGCTTGGCAAAGCCGTCCAGCCGGTCCACCACGCCGCGCAGGTCGGGCGACTGCTCGCGTGGCAGGTCGAAGGTGCGGATGTCGGCCCCGGCCACGAAGGTTCGCCCGCCGCCGATGATCACCACCGCCCGGATGCTCTCGTCGGCCTCGGCCACGTCCAGGCCCGCGTGCAGCCCTTCCGGCACGCCCACCCCGA
>JANXWI010000037.1 GCA_025351205.1 Deinococcus sp. | reverse complement strand
AACTGGGCTTCCAGGCGTGTGCAGTTGGGGCAGGCATCCTTGCTGATGCTCTACTCTACCCAATTCGCCGCGTTGAGGCTCGCTGCTGAGCAGTTACCATTTGACATGAAAAGCGTTGCTTGGTGGCCCCCTCACCCCCTCGCTGCGCGAGGCCCCTCTCCCACAAGGAGAGGGGGAAACTTCTGGTCTGGTGATAACAACTCCTCTGAACTCTTTTCCCCTCGCCCCCTGTGGGAGAGGGGCGCTACAACGCAGCAGGGTGAGGGAGCGTCCAGACGAAATTGCTCTCCCGTCAGCCGCCCCGGTCAGCCTCTCTAAATCTCCACGATTTCACTAGATCTCCACGATCCGGTAGCCGTAGGCGTTCATGACCTCCGCGCCGCTGCTCTGATCGGTGTAACCGAGCTTCTTGCCCTCGTACTCGTGAATGTGCCCGTGGACCACCAGTTTCGGATGACGCCTGTCCATGAAGGTCTGAATGGCCGCACAGCCCCGGTGGGCGTAGTCGTGACCGGCGTGTGGCCCGGTGGGGGGAGCGTGCGTGAGCAGCACGTCCACGCCCTTTCTGGCCCGCAGCGCCAGCACACCCAGCCCCCAGCGGGCCTGCAACCCGCTGTACTGGCCCTCGCCGTCTTCCCGGTAGCGGGGCACCCCGCCCCAGCCCGCGACGCGCAGCCCCGCCACCGTGACGACCTTGCCGTGAACATTGATCACGCCGCGCGCCGGGATACGGCCATCGCCCTCGTTGATGTACTCGTTCTCATGGTTTCCGGGCACGTACAGCACGGGCACCGGCAGCTTGGTCGCCAGGTATTCCAGGTAGTATCCCGGCAGGTCGCCTGCGGCCAGCACCATGTCCACGTCGGGCACGCCCTGCGGAAAGCCGTCGCGGTACACGAAGGGGTGAACGTAGTCGGCCAGCAGCATCAGGCGGCGTTTTCTGGCCTCGGCCCGGACCAACACGAGGGGTTCCAGCGAAGGCCGCGACGTGAGCTGATGGGCTGTGGAGACCTGAAAGACCGACATACAGTTTCACCTGCCGCGCTCCGGAACCTGGCACCGCCAGCCGAGCGCGTCTGACACTTGAAGTTTTTGCAGTTTAGACTTAAGCAGTGAGAATGACAAGCTTGAAAGGCACTGTGTCGACCTTTATCACCCGCTTGTGTGGGCGCTCATGTTGAGCAGCGAACGGCTGCTGCTTCCGGAGCTGCCGCTGAATGTGGTGCGCGAGCGTCTGGAGCGGCCCACCTTCCGGGCCGAACTTGCCACGCCAGCCGGGCCGCTGAGCGTGACCTTTCCGGCTTCCTGGCCCGGTGACGCGCTGGCCGTCTTTCCGCTGCTGCTGGAATCAGGCGGCGACGCGGGGCAGTTCATTCTGATCGACCGTGAGAGCATGGGTGCCGTCGGCCTGATGGGCAGCAAAGGCGGCCTCAGCGACCTTGGCGACCTGGAGATCGGCTACGGCCTGAACCCGGAGTGCTGGGGCCAGGGTTACGCCACCGAGGCGCTGCGGGCGCTGCTGCCGCACTGGCGGGCCACCACGGGCGTGCGCCGCGTGACCGCCGAAACGTGCGTTTCCAACGTCGCCAGCGCCCGCGTGCTGGAAAAGTGCGGCTTCGTGCGGGTGGGCGAGGGCTGGAACAAGGACGACGGCCCGCTGCTCCTGTGGGCCACCGTATCCTGAGCGGAAAACCTCGCTGCCTTCACGGCACGATGTCGGCATACAGGTCCACCTGACTGCCCGGCTTCACGTCACCCCTGGGCATCACGCCCACCACGGCGCTGCTGCCTCCCCTGGCGGCCAGCCGGGTCAGCAGGCCGTACAGGCTCGCGGTGTTCAGGCCGCCGTTCAATACGTATTCCAGCGGCACGCCGCGCCGCGTCAGGTCGAGCACCGCGTCTCCGACCAGGTCCTGAAGCTGTCCTCTGAGCAGTTCGTCGTTGCCCTGCAAGGTCACGGTCGCCTTGCGGATGACGCTGCCGTGCGGGTAGATCAGGGTGTTGGGGCGGGCGTCGCAGCTCAGGTCCACGGCGAAACCGGCGGCGGCGTTGCCACTGGCGCGGCACAGCACGAAGGTGCTGGCGTTCAGGCCGCGCAAGGTGGTTTCCAGCGCCTGACGCGAGGCCGGGGCCAGCCTGACCGAAGGCGCGCCTCTGGCCCCGCGCGTGAGCGCCGCCGTGCTGGCCGCCTGCAAGAAGCCGTCGAGGCTGCGGACAGACGCCACCACGCCGCCATACACGATGCTGTTTTTGGAGTAGCTGAGTACGGTGTTGCGGCTGGCACTCAGCTCGGTGGTCGCGCGGCTGTACTCGTCCTCCAGGTGCTTGACGTCGGCCTGTGAGCTGATCAGGCTCAGGCGCAACGTGTCGTTGTCGTTTTTCAGGGCCAGCGCCTGGGCTTGCAGGCCCGCCACGGTGGCCTTCAGGGCGCTCAGGTCGGAGCGCACCGCGTCGCGCTGGGCGGTCAGACTGCTCAGCTGGGCGCTGGCCTGCGCGGCCTGGGCCGTGGCCTGGGTCGCCTGGGCCGTGGCCTGGGTGGCCCGCGTCTGCGCCTGCGCGAACTGCGCCTGCAACTGGCCGAGCTGGGCCGCCGCCCGGTTGCGCTCCACAGTTACGCCGCCCAGCTGGGCGGTCACGGCCTGACGCGAGGCGTCAAGCCGCTGAATCTGGGCCTGGAGTCCATCGACCTGACCGCGCGCCCGCACCGCCTGGGCCTGGGATTCCCGCGCCTGAACCTGTGCTTTCCGGGCCTGGGCCTGCGCCTGGGTCACCCTGACCTGCGCCTGAGCGTTCTGGCTGTCGAGCAGCGTGATCTGACGCTGGACCGTCAGCAGCCGCGAATCCAGGCCGCTGGCACGGCTGCTGGCGAGTTTAAGCTCTCTCTGGGCGGTACTCAGCCCCGTCTGAGAAAGCGCCAGGGCACGCCGGTTGCTCGTCGCCTGGGCCTCCAGCGTCGTCTTCAGGGCACTGAGGTTGCTCACGCGGGTCTGCAAGGCCTGGGCCTGTGTCTTGAGCTGATCGGTGGCTGCGCGCGCACTTTTCAGGTCGCCCTGTGCCCGACCCAGCTGGCCCAGGGCGCTCACGCTGGCCTGGCGGGCCTCGTCAGCGCGCAGATTGGCGGTGTCGCGCTCGTTGCGGGCACTGTTCAGGTCGCTCTGCACCGCCGCCACGTCCTGTTTCAGACCCTTCAGCTCCAGACGCAACAGGTCGGCCTGCTCGATGTTGCGGATGGCCTGACGGTTGAGCGCAAAAAACGCCAGCATGCTCGCCAGACTGATGCCCATGCCCGCCAGAACGGCCACGATCAGGGCCGTGGTCTTGGGGCGCAGGCCGAACAGCCGCAGGTGCCGCCGTCCCGCCCGCCGCGCGATGTTGTCGGCGGCGTAGGCGATGAATCCGGCAAGCAGAACCACGAAGGCGAGAAAGGCGAGCAGCACCCCTCAACAATACCGCCGGGGCGTGAAGCGCACATCTGAAAAATGCACGATTTGAAGTGTCCGCGCTTCGTGTGGAGGGTTCGGTCCGGCCCGGGGCATCTTCAGTCGCCCTGTCAGCAGCCGAGACCCAGCCGTCAGTCATGCCCGAGCCGCGATTCGATAGCTCGGGCGTGGGCCTCCAGCCCCTCGGTGCGGGCCAGGAGCGCTGCCGCCGGGCCGATTCTCTGCAAGGTGGCGTGGTTGATGCCCACCACCGAGATGATGGTCTGAAAATCGCGCACGTTGACCGGACTCAGGAAACGGGCCGTGCCGCCGGTGGGCATCACGTGGCTGGGGCCGGCCAGGTAGTCGCCCAGCGCCTCCATGCTGCTCTCGCCGACAAACACCCCGCCCGCCCGCTTGACCTGTCCCAGCAGCGCCCAGGGGTCGCGGGTCAGCAGACACAGGTGTTCGGGCGCGTAGATGTTCGACAGCTCCAGCGCCTCAGCCAGCGTCTCGGCCAGCACGATCTTCATCCTGGCCTGGATGCTGTCGCGCGCCCAGCTGCGGTTGGGTTCCGGCAGGGCCTCCAGCTGCCCGCCCAGCTCAGCCTGCACGGCAATCAGCAGTTCGCGCGAGGTGCTGACCAGCACGGGTTCCGCGCCCAGGTGCTCCGACTGGGCCAGCAGGTCGGCGGCCACGTGCCTGGGGTCGGCGCTGTCGTCGGCCAGCACCAGCGTCTCGGTGGGTCCGGCCAGACTCTCGATGCCCACCTGCCCGAACACCATGCGCTTGGCGATCACCACAAACAGGTTGCCCGGCCCGGCGATCTTGTCCACGCCCGGCACCGAAGCCGTGCCGTAGGCCAGCGCGGCAATCGCCTGCGCCCCGCCCAGCCGGAACACCCGCGATATGCCCAGCAGGCGGGCGGCCACCAGAATGGCCGGGTGAATCTGCCCATCCTTGCCCGCCGGGCTGCACACGATCAGCTCGGGCACGCCCGCCACCTGGGCCGGGACGGCGGTGTGAATCAGTGTGCTGACCAGCGGGGCCAGCCCACCCGGCACGTACAGCCCCACCCGCCCCAGGGGCCGCACCAGTTGCCCCAGCGCGCCGCCCTCGGTGTGTTCCAGAAAGCCGTGCGCGGGCTGCTGCACGTAAAAGGCCCGCACCCGCGCAATCGCCAGCTCGATGGCGGCGTGCAGCTCCGGGGCCACCCAGGCGGCGTCCAGCTCGCCCTGGCTGACCTCCAGCTGAAGCGGGCGGTGGCCGTCGAGCTTCTCGGTCCAGTCGAGCAGGGCCGCGTCGCCGCGCAGCTTCACGTCGTCCAGAATGCGCGACACCACCTGCTCCGGCGTCAGGCGTTCGCCAAACAGCTTCTCGTTGCGCTCCAGTACGCTGTCTGGCACCGGAATGTCGGAAAACTTGCGGGTCAGGGCCAGCCGCGCGGCCTCTCCTTTCAGAATGTTCATGGGCGTGCTCCTTGAGTTGTGTTGATCTGGATATTGAATGATTTTTCTAGTACATGGACAACCGATCAGGGCGGGGTGAATTTAGGCCGCTTCGCTCCCTCACCCTTGAGGGGGGAGGGCTGGGGCGGGGGTGAACGGGCTGAGCATCCAATGACTTACCAGAAGTTGACCCCCCATCAGATCGGTTGACCGTGTACTAGTCGCCTCTCACCGCCGACAGGCAAGTGGCTCCCGGGTGGAGGCCCGGTCACGCTGTCCGGTGGCCCCCTCTCCCGGCTGCTTCGCAGCATCCCTCTCCCGCAGGGGGCGAGGGGAACAGCTCTAATTCGAGACCACTCTCTTTCTTCCGACTCACCACGTAAGTTCGAAGTGGGGGGTGAACAGCGGGCATCCAGAAGATAAACCCAACTGCGCCTCTCCCCTCACCTCGTGTTTCGCCGTCTGGGTTTGCCCACCTGGCCGCGCACCGGGCGTCCCTGCGCCGCTCCGACTCTGGCGGCTTCACGGCTGGCAACGACGCCGGGGCGTTCCAGGGTCAGCAGCGCCTCGACCGGCCCGAAATCGCTGGGCTGGATCAGGCGCAGCAACCGGTGCGGCGCCTGCCGCTCCACATACACGTAGGCCCCGCCGGGGCGCAGAAAG
>JANXWI010000490.1 GCA_025351205.1 Deinococcus sp. | reverse complement strand
CGAAGTTCTACACTCAGGCCATGCGACCTCACCTGCTGCTGATGGCGTGCTCGGCTGCACTCACCCTGGTTTCGGCCCAGTCGAGCGACCTTGCCGAGGCGACGGCCCGCAGGGCGCTGTTCACCAGCTGCGGCAGCGTCGAGGCGGGCACGCTTCCGACGGGCATCACGCCGGGCATCTACCAGGGCAGGCTGGGCGCGCAGCCCATCTCGCTGGAACTGACGGCCAGCACGCCGCAGCAGATCAGTGACCACCCCGAGCTGCATCACCCGGACCGTTACAGCTATGACCGCTACGGCCCCGACATCGTGCTGGAACGGGGCCGGGCTGCCAACCGCACGGCGGGGTACGCGCTGAGCGCCGTCGAGGCGGTCAACGATTTCGGCGACCAGTCGGTGCGTGGCTGCCTGGACCTGAGCGCCGACGGGGCCGCGCTTAAGGGCCAGTGGCGCAGCCCGGACGGCTCGAAGCGCCTACCACTCAGCCTGTCGCGCGTGAATGTGGCGGCCATGCCTCTGGCGCTGCCCAGTTCGCCGGGCCTGCTGAGCCTGAAAAAGACTGACCCCTTCACCTTTTTGCGGCTCAACCACCCCTGGAAGAAGGTGGGAAGCGGCCTGGAAGAACCGCTGACGGGCGTGAGCTATCCGCGCGTGGCGGGCGGCGCGGCGGCCCTGAACGCGGCCTTACAGGACCGGCAGCTGACCCTGGCCGGGTTCGCGCTCGACTGCCGGGGCGGGAGCGACATCGGCGTCAACCAGAAGTCGCAGACCGACTTTTCGGGCGCGGCCACCCTGACCTTCAGGCGGGGCGGGCTGGTGTCGCTGGCCGAGTCTGTCGAGTACTACTGCGGCGGCGCGCACCCGGACAACTACACCACCGGCGTCACGCTCGACGCCCGCACGGGCCGGGAGGTGCCGCTGGTCGGGAAACCGGGAACCCTCTGGCCCGGCCTGAATGCCCGGAAGGTGCAGGCGCTCTATCTGGCGGGCTACGGGACGGAAAGTGGCAGTCCCGATGTCGAATGCAGGGCGCTGATGTCGGGCGAGGACGGGCGCAGCAGCGAGTATCCGGCCTTCCAGATGTACCTGACCGCCAGGGGGCTGGCCCTGTGGCCCGGCTTTCTGCCGCATGTGGCCGGAGCCTGCGCCGAGGTGGTGACGGTGCCTTACGTCAGCATCCGCAGCCTCGCCGATGCCCGCTCGCCTTACTTCCGCGACCTGTATCCGCGCTGAGCGGCCAAGAAACACAGTGCTGCTGTCCATCGACTGGGACGCCTACAGCGGCTGCGCCGAGTATGTCTTCGATGCGCCGATCTGGGGCACGCCCGACCGCGAGCATGACCGCGTGCAGGCGTGGCGGGAGCGGGCCAGGAAGCGGGCCGGGAAGCGCAGTGGCGGCTGGGAAGCGCTGGAAGCCGACTTTCCGCTGTACCCCGGCTGGCAGGCGCTGGCGCAGTACGCAGGACTTCCGGTCTTCGTCACCCTGAGCCACGCCGCCGCCGAAGACTGGCTGCGCCTGTATCCGGGCCGCGAGGTGCTGAACATCGACAGCCACCACGACCTGTACAGCCAGAGCGGCGACCCTGCGCGCTGGCGTCCGGGCAACTGGGCCGGGCTGGGGCTGGCGTCGAGCCTGATCGGCAGCTACACCGTGCGCTACCCCGAGTGGCACACTGGGCTGCTGGTAACCGAGGGGCATGACCTGGCGCGCACGCAGGCCGAACTGGAAGCGGCCATTCCGAACTTGCTGCCCGACATCCGCCTGGAACGCGGCCCGCAGCTGCCGCCTGCCGGCGAGGTCGAGGCGCTGCTGCTGGTGCAGTCGCCGTCGTGGACCAGCCCGGCCCACGACGGCGCTCTGTTCGGGCTGGCGCGGGCGCTGGGGGCTACGGTGCTCGGCAAAACTCCGGTGGACCGCACCTTGATGGGCTGAACCGTAGTGCGGCAGACCGGGCAGGAGGGCCGTCCGCGCCGGGGGGATGTAGGGTTTTCATCAGCTGGCAGCTGCTGGCTGGGATACCATACATTCAGCATGTCTTCGCCCTATCACATTGGCCTGTACGCTCTGGTGCAGCACCACGGCAATTACCTGATGGTTCGTCAGGCGGCCTCCACCCTGCCCCCGGGGCCATACGGTCTGCCCGGAGCGGCCCTGGTGGGCGAGGTGGGCGGCGGCGTGGCCGAACTGCATCTGCGGCGCAAGCTGCTCTCCCAGCTCGGGCTGTCGGTGGGCGAATTCACGCTGTCGGGGAGCCACACGCTCAGAACGTCTGACGGAGACGTGCTGCTCAACCTGATTCTGGGCACCGACTACAATTCTGGGGTGCCCAACCCGCAGCAGGGCGTGATCATGGAGATGCAGTGGTGCAGCCTGAGCGACTTGCAGGCGCGCGGAGACGTGCCCGAGTGGCTGCTGAACGCCGTCAGGAGTTACCAGGAACATCTGAGCGCCACCAGTTCGGCGGGCCGCAACCAGGGCCGCAGCATCCTGAAGTGGGGCCGCTGAGCGCCCTGTTCCTGCCACGCCGTAACAGCCCGGGGACCATTCATTCCGAATCTCGAATGCTACTCTGACCTTTGCCCGTGACCTGTTCTGTCGCGGCGCTGGAGTTGACATGACGACACCGAAATACCCTGGCCCTGGAGGCCGGGCCGATTCTGCCGACGCCAATTCTGCCAACTGGGCCAGATACCTGTTGACCCTGCTGTACGTGCTGAGCATCCTGCTCGCCAACCTGACGCTCAACCGCTTCATCGCCCTGCCGCTGTACGGACAGCTGAGTGTGGGAACCATCTTTTTCGCTGCCGTGTTCACGTTGCGAGACCGGATTCACCGTCACGGCCTGAAGGCGGTGTACCTCGCCATCGGGCTGGCGCTGGCGGTCAATACGCTGGCCGCCTTTTTTACCGGCACGCCCTGGCGCTTTATCGGGGCGTCATTTCTGGCGATTCTGGTGGGTGAACTGGCCGATACCGGGGTCTACCAATCGCTGCTGCACCGCTCCTGGTGGGTGCGGGTGCTGAGCAGCAACGCCGTGAGTGTGCCGCTCGACAGCGTGCTGTTCACGCTGCTGGCCTTTTACGGCAGTATGAGCTGGAACATGATTTTTCAGATCATCTTTGCCGATATCGTGGTCAAGTACCTGATCGCGGCGCTGCTGGCGGTACGGGGGCGCAGTCACGAGAATCGCCTGATTCCCGAACGTGTGCCCGACTGACCCCGTTCGCCCGGCCAGGGTTCAGCCTGTCCGCGCCTCGCGCAGCAGCTCTGAAAGCCGAGACAGGCAGCGGGCGTACTTCTTGGCGAAGGCCCCGTGGCGGTAGGTGTCGTCGAACAGCCCCTCCAGCGGCGCGCCCGTCAGGGCTGCCTGCCCACCGAGGTCGTACACCTTGTCTACAAAATGGACGAATCTCAGGGCGTCGTTCTGGCTGGGCATGGGCGTCAGGCCCCGCAATCCCAGCGTCTGTACGCCGCTCAGCAGCTGCCCGAAGCGGGCCGGATGCACACTGAGCAGCACCCCCTGAAGCCGCGCGTATTCCAGTTCGGCGAGGGTGCCCCGGGACTGCCGCGCCTGCCACGCCGCGTATTCCTGGCCGCTCAGCGGCTGTTCCAGCGTGCTGCCGCGCTGGCGGTAGTCGGGGCCGTCCAGACGCAGGTTCTGGAAGCGGCCCGCGATGCCCTGGATCTGGCGCTCGAAGTCGTGTGAATTGAAGCGGCCCTCGCCCAGCCGTCCGGGTTCGGTGTTCGAGGTGGCGACCACGTTCAGGCCCAGCGGCATCAGCTCGCCCAGAAAGGTGTTGGCCATGTGGGTGTTGCCCGGATCGTCCAGCTCGAACTCGTCGATGCACAGCAGGCGCATGGGCCGCATGGCCTCCAGCGCTCTGTTCATGCCCAGCGCGCCGATCAGGTACATCAGCTCCTGAAAGCTCATGAAGGCGGCAGGAACGCTAACCGCGTGGTAGGCCGAGGCCAGCAGGTGCGTCTTGCCCACCCCGAAGCCGCCGTCGAGGTACAACCCCCGGCCCCCTGCCACCGGTTTTCTGCCCAGCAGTCGCCTCAGGCCGCCCGCCGCCGGAGGCGCTTGCAAGCTGGTCACGAACTGTTCGAGCGTGTCTCGCGCTCCGGCCTGTGAGGGAAACTCGGCGTTGGGCAGAAAATTGGCGAAACGCACGGCCTCAAAGCGCTTACTGGGGGTCAGGCCTTCCAGCAGGTGGCCCGGGTCCAGCTGCGGGTGGCGCTCTGTCAGGTCGATCTGTCCTGCTCCGGCAACAGGAACGCTCTCAATCACAGGTGAATGTCCGGCGCGGCACTCACTTGTGAACTTCCAGTTCAACCTTGTAATTGCCGCGCCGGGTCTCGTTCAGCACCCGCTTGAAGTCGATGCGGCCCAGGCCCTCTGCCGACAGGCTGTCGCCCTCGCGGATGTCGCTGCTGGCGCGGGCGGGCTGGCCGTTCAGGCGCACCTTGCCCGCCTCCACGCCCTGCTGAAAGTAGGCCCGGCTGACCCCGAAGCCCTTGGCCCCCACCACGTCGGCCCGCATGCTGGGCACCACCACCTCACGCAGCTTGCTGCCGCGCCCGGCTGCCGCGCCCACCTCTTCCACCTCCAGCTCACGCCCGCCCAGCACGCTCACCTCGGCCAGTGCCCGGACGGCCTTGCCTGTGGCGGCCACCAGAAACCCGCCGCGCTCCTCGCGCACCTCGCCCAGCAGGTCTTCGGAGACCTCTCTGCCGTCCAGCGTCAGGCCCCGCAGCGCCACCGTGAAATCCTGGGCGTCCCAGCCGGCGGTCTGCGGGGTGATCCGGAAGACCGTCACGCCGGTATCGACATCTGGAATATGCGCCGGGTAGAGCGTCAGCACAACGCGGCGAGCGTCGGGGAAGCCCCCGGCGATGTGGTGGCGCACGTCTTCCTGTTGCAGCGCGCGGCGGTCCAGAGATTCGGCGTCCACGAAACCGGTCCTTACCACACGGCCACCGGCGGCCTGAGCGACCAGGGTGGACAGCTTGGGGGCAGCTTTGGTCATGGCCTCAGAATAGCGCCCGCGCTCGCCGGGGATGGTCTCTGAATTCGCAGTGCGGCGCGGCGGCGCGTGGCCTGTGGCACGTAGCCTGTAGAGAAGGCCCGGAACCTGAAGACGAATCTTCAGGTTCCGGG
>JANXWI010000433.1 GCA_025351205.1 Deinococcus sp. | reverse complement strand
CCGTTTGCGTGCCCAAGCTGCGCGAGGCGGTGCGAGAGTGGCGAGAGTCCGGATATACGGGTGTGACGGCCACCACACGCCTGCTTCTACGACACTGGTTCGAAACTGAACATCGTTTGCCCAGTGGCCGGATGTTCAGCTACCACGTGGCTCAGCGCGGCGCACTAGAAACCCTGATCTACACCTGGGAGGTGGCCGGGGTCCGCAACCGCCTGCAACTGCTGGAACAGTTTGCCATCAAGGAACTGCTTCAGGGCCAAAGGCTCCCCGCCGATGACGGCCTCTCCAGGCTGGCCCTCAAGATGGCGACGGGCAGCGGCAAGACCAAGATCATGAGTCTGGCGGTGGCCTGGCAGTACTTCAATGCGGTGCGCGAGCAGCCTGCCGTGGCGGGCGCGTATGCCAGATCGTTCCTGGTCATCGCGCCTAATGTGATCGTGCTGGAACGGCTGGCCCAGGACTTTGCAGGCGGGCGCATCTTTCAGGCCGATCCCATCATTCCCCCCGCCTTCAAAGCCTTCTGGGACTTGGATGTGGTGACGAAGGGCGACGGTGGAAGCACTTTCAGCAGCTCAGAGGGCGCGCTGTACCTGACTAACATCCAGCAGCTCTACCCCGACCAGGAACCCGCCCCGGCCAACCCACTCGACGCCATGCTGGGCAGCAAACCACCGAGCAGCTTAACGCCCACGATTCCCTTTACAGACCGGATCGTGCAGCGCGGGCAGCCAGTCATGGTCCTCAATGACGAGGCCCACCACACCCATGACGAGGGCAGCGTCTGGAACAACATCATTCGTGATCTCGCCAAGGCTGTACCCCTCAGCTTGCAGCTCGACGTTACGGCCACGCCACGCTTCCAGAAGGGCGGGCTGTTCCCCTGGGTGGTATACGATTACCCGCTCAAGCAGGCCATCCTGGACGCCATCGTAAAACGCCCAGTCAAGGGCATCACCAAGGCCAACGAGGTGCAGTCCGACATAGCCAGCGTGCGCTATCAGGCGTTTCTGACGGCGGGGGTCAACCGCTGGAAGGAGTACCGTGACGCGCTGGCCCCCTTTAGCAAAAAGCCTGCCCTCTTTGTGATGATGAACACCACCGCCGAGGCTGACGACGTGGCCGACTGGTTGCGTTCAAAGTATCCCAGCGAGTTTGGCGGCGATGGTACGCTCGTCATTCATACCGACAGGCAGGGCGAGGTGAGCAAGAAAGACTTAGAGCTGGCCCGTAAGGCTTCCCGTGAGATTGACGAGGTGGGCAGTCCGGTCAATGCGGTGGTCTCGGTCATGATGCTGCGTGAGGGTTGGGACGTGCAGAACGTGACCGTCGTGGTGGGTTTGCGCCCATTCACCGCCAAGGCCAACATTCTGCCGGAACAGGCGATTGGGCGCGGCCTGCGCTTGATGTTCAGAGGCCAGGGCAATGGATACACCGAACGGGTAGACATCATCGGCAATAGGGCCTTCATGTCGTTTGTGGAAGACCTAGAAAAGCTGGAGCAGATTCAGCTCGACGCCGAAGACCTGGAGGGCGGCGCACCAATCAGTATTCCGGTAATTTCCTTCGTGCCAGAGAAGGCCCAGTACGATATTTCACTACCCATGCTGAGTGCTGCCCTGATCCGCAAGCGCAGCATTGCCGATGAAGTCGAAGCGCTGGATGTGATGGCCTTTCAGCACGCCCCGCTGCCGCTCAAGAAGGGCAGCAAGGAGGCACAAACCTTCACCTATGAGGGCAAGGACATCCTGACACTGGAACTCTTGGTCAGCAAGGAATACGAAATCAAGGGACCACAGACGGCGGGAGAAGTCATCAGCTTCTACGCCAAGTTGATTGCCCAAGAAGTGAAGCTGCCAGGACAGTTCAACGTGGTCGCTCCCAAGATTCGGACTTGGTTTGAGGGGCGGGCTTTCGGGCACCCAGTCAATCTGGAAGACGCCGCCGTGATTCAGGCCATGAGTTCCAACGTGGCAGCTTATGTTTGCCGTGACCTGTTTACCAAGGCACTGAGAGCTTTCAGCATTGAGGAACAGCAGCCGGAAGTGGTGGCTGAGCCGATTGCCCTGTCAGGCATCCAGCCGTTCCCCTGGACGCGGCCTGTGTACGAAGCCAACAAGACGCCCTGGAACCTTGCGCCCTGCGGCAACGGCTTCGAGCGAGAATTCGCCAAGTTCCTCGACATGGCTGAAGATGTATTGGCTTTCGGCAAGCTGCACGAACAGTTTCCCTTCAGCATTGCCTATGTAGACGGGCACACCAGCCTGCGCTATTACCATCCCGATTTCGTCGCCATCGACAGAGACGGCACACACTGGATTCTGGAGACCAAGGGGGCAGAGACCGAAGAGGTGCAGTTTAAAGACCGTGCAGCCCAGACCTGGTGCGAAAACGCCACGGCGTTGACCGCTACGCCGTGGCGCTACCTGAAAATTCCTCAAAAGAACTTCAAAAAGCTCCAACCTGAATCACTGGAAGACTTGCTGGCTTTTCAGCAGGGTGGCCCGATATTTGCTCAAGAACCGAATTGATCAAAAAAAGAGAACGGCAAGCCTAGCTATACCAAGCTGGCTCCCAGCAGCGGAAACTCACGCACCTGGGCCGCTGTCAGTCCACAGGTCTGCTCCAGGCTATTCACAGTACGTTCCAGTTCTGCGAAACAGGCCAACAGCCGGGGCCGGGCCGCCACCTCGGGCCGCTTCTTGGCTGCCTCGGTGTAGGTGTCGGCCAGCAGGCGGTAATACTGCAAGGTGCCGTCACGTTTCTGATTGAACCGCTCGAACACGTCCTCTCCGGCTGGCGCGG
>JANXWI010000426.1 GCA_025351205.1 Deinococcus sp. | reverse complement strand
TGGCCTTCACGGCGAGCGCCCAGGCCGCCACCGCCGTGACCACCTCGGCTGCCGACCTGCTGCGTCAGCCCGCTCTGGGCGGCGTGGTGCTCAAGGTCGTGCCGCGCAACACCCTGCTGATCGTGGCCTGTTCGGGCAACTGGTGCCGCACCACCTATCAGGACCGGGGCGGCTACGTGGCCCGCTCCCTGACCCGGCCCGTGACCGCCAGCGCGCCGCTGTCTGGGCGCGGCAGCGTGTTCTACCGTTCCTGCCGCGCCATGCGGGCGGCGGGCAAGGCTCCGCTCAGCCTGGGACAGCTCGGCTACCGCACCAGCCTGGACCGCAACCACAACGGCCTGGCCTGCGAACGCGGCGAGTAGCGGATTGGAGCATGTTTCCCAGGCCCGTTGCCGGAGACTGGCGGGGTTGACTGGAAAGCGACCAGCCAAAAGGTGAATGGTGTAGACGTGACGCGTCGGTGTCCTAAAGCAGTTGTCAAAAAGGCTTTCTCTTTTTGACCGACCAACGGGAGTGAATTTAGTCGAGCAGGTGGGAGGCGGGCAGGCGTGCTCAAGCGCGTCCGTTCTGCCCAAGACAATGGAGGGACGCCCTGGTTGTTCTCTCGTACCGGAATTTGGACAACTGCTCTAAAGCCGCTGGATGACTTTTCTCCGGCCCTGATCGGTCAGGAATACCTCCGTGGCGTCCTGGCAAGGTCGTCCTCAAGCCAGGCAGACTTGCCGTTCCTACCGCGCCGGACCCTTTAGAACAGGCGGCCCAGGACAGGCGGCACTGTCGCCCTTGTGACCCATTTGCCCGCCCACAGTCGGTAGAGTCTGCGCAAGACCTGCACGCCGAGGAGCGAAGCCTTTTGCCAGCCAACTCAGGAACAGCCAGATCATCTACAGCCAAACCTTCAACAGATTTTGACGTGATCGTGATGGGCGCGGGCCACAACGCGCTGGTGACCGCCGCCTACGCAGCTCAAGCGGGCCTGAAAGTCGGCGTCTTCGAAAAGCGGCACGTGGTCGGCGGGGCCGTGAGCACCGAGGAACTGGTGCCCGGCTACAAATTCGATTACGGCGGCAGCGCCCACATATTGATCCGCATGACGCCGGTGGTGCAGGAGCTGGAACTGAGCCGCTACGGCCTGCACTACACCGACCTGGACCCGATGTTTCATGCCAGCAACGGTGACGATCCCTGGTTCATCTACCGCGACGCCGAGCGCACCATCGGCGAGCTGAACGAGAAGTTTCCCGGCCAGGGCGACGAGTACCGCCGCTTTCTGGCCGACTGGACGCCCTTTGCCGACGCGGTGGCCGACCTGTTCAACAGTTCTCCGGGGCCGCTGGACATGGGCAAGATGATCTTCCGCAGCAAGGGGGAGATGGGCATGCAGGACCAGCTCTCGCGGATTCTGCGGCCCTACGGCGACGTGGCGAAGGAATACTTTTCAGACGAGCGGGTGCGCGCCCCCCTGACCTGGATGGCGGCCCAGAGCGGTCCCCCGCCCACCGACCCGCTGAGTGCTCCTTTTTTGCTGTGGCACCCGCTGTACCACCGGGGCGGCGTGGCCCGGCCCAAAGGCGGCAGCGGCGGGCTGACCAAAGCGCTGGCCCGCGTGGTGGAAGCGCACGGCGGGCAGGTGTTCGTGAACGCGGGCGTGCGGCATATTTTGCTGGAGAACGGGCGAGCGGCTGGAATCGAGCTGGAAGACGGGCAGAAGTACACCGCCCGCGCCGTGGTGTCAGGGGCACACATCCTGACCACTGCCGCCGCATTGCCGCCAGAGGTCGTGCCCGAGGCTGCCAGGCGGGTGCGGGTGGGCAACGGCTTTGGCATGGTGCTGCGACTGGCGCTGAACGGCAAGGTGAAGTACCGCAACCACACCGAACCCGACAGCAGAGTGGGCCTGGGCCTGCTGATCAAGAACGAAGGGCAGCTGATGAAGGGCTACGGCGAGTATCTGGCGGGCGAGCCGACTAAGGACCCGCCGATCATCGCCATGAGTTTCAGCGCCGTAGACGACTCGCTGGCTCCCCCGGACGGCGAGGTGCTGTGGCTGTGGGCGCAGTATTACCCCTATGAATTGTCGAGCGGCAGTTGGAAGACCCGCACCGCCGAGGCCCGCGAGAACATTCTGAATGCGTTTGAGCACTACGCCCCCGGCACCCGCGACAAGGTGGTGGGCGAACTGGTG
>JANXWI010000348.1 GCA_025351205.1 Deinococcus sp. | reverse complement strand
GGGGCACAATCGCCGCATGGACGACCTGCCCACCGACCCTCTGGAACTGCCCGCCAACGCCTTTCGCCGCCAGGACGAGACGCCCGACGAGCAGTTTTACCGCGAGGCGCGCTTCGTGGCCCACATCGACGAGGGCGCCATCGCCGCCGTGACCCAGCTGTACCGCGAGTATCTGCCTGCGGGCGGGCGCGTTCTGGACCTGATGAGCAGCTGGATCAGCCACCTGCCTCCCGAGGTGGAGTACGCCCAGGTGACGGGCCTGGGCCTGAACGCCTCGGAACTGGCGAACAACCCGCGCCTGAACAAGTACGTGGTGCAGAACCTGAACGCGCAGCCGCTGCTGCCGTTTGCGGACCACAGCTTCGGCGCGGCGGGCGTCACCGTGTCCATCGACTACCTGACCCGGCCCGCCGAGGTGCTGCGCGACCTGAGCCGGGTGCTGGTACCGGGCGGCCCGGTGGTGATCAGCTTTTCCAACCGCTGCTTTCCCAGCAAGGCCGTGGCGGTGTGGCACTCACTGGATGACCGGGGGCGCATGGCGCTGGTGCTACGCTACCTGCACGCGGCGGGCAACTGGACCGACCTGGAGGCGCTCAACCGCAGCCCAAAAATGGCCCGCATGGGCCTGAGCGACCCGCTGCTGGCGGTGATTGGCCGGGCCACGGGCAGGTTGCCAGATTGAACGTGACCTCGATCAGGTTGTTTCGCTCTCGTCCTTCATCCAGACGGCGCGGTGGTCCTCGGCGAACTGACGCAGGCTGATCGGGGCGCGTCCCAGCACCTCCTGCACGGTCCGGGTGACGCGCCCGGCCAGCCCGACCCTGGCGAGCGTGTACTCGGCCAGCATGAACAGGGCGAACGCCACGGCCACGCCGCGCTCCAGGCTGACCCGGACAAACTTCAGAGGCGAGGGGTTGGTGTAGCGAATCTGCCTGCCGAGCGTCACGCTCAGGGCGTCGGCCACCTGTTCGTAATTCAGGGCCAGCGCGCCCGTCAGGTCATAGGCGCGGCTCCTGTGGCCTTCCTTCAGCGCCCGCACCGCCACCGCTGCCACGTCGCGCACGTCCACAAAGCTGGTGCGCCCCCTTCCGGCGGGCAGGAACACCTCGTCGCGCAGCCGGACGTCGTCACGGTGAACGCCGCTCAGGTTCTGCATGAAGTAGCTGGCCCGCAGAAACACCCAGTCCAGGCCGGACGCCTCCAGCCACTGCTCGACCCGGCGGTGCGGCACCACCCGGATACGCTCAGCGCCCAGGATGGACAGGAACACCACCTGCCGCACGCCCCGGCTGCGCGCCGCCTCCAGCATGGGCAGCACGTCCCTGTTCACGTCCGTGCCGGGGGGCCACAGCACGAACATCCGCTGCACGCCGTCCAGCGCGCCGTAGCTGGCCGGGTCGCCCGCGTCGAAGCGGCAGATTTCGGCTCCCGGCAGCGGCGGAGCCTTCTCAGGCTGCCGAACCCCGGTCCTGAAGTGTGTTCCGGTCTCGCTGAGCTGCCGGGCGATTTCGCCGCCCACGTTGCCCGTCGCGCCCATGACAAAAATCAGCGGGCTGGTGTGTACGTCGCCTTGAACTGCATTCATACCCTCTCCTGTACGTTCAGATTCAGTTGCTGATGGCCGGGGTCTGAGCGATCAGCGCCCGGTCTTCCAGCGCGTCCAGCATGAAGCGGGCGGTGCTGGCGCGACTCACCCTGGGGCGGATGTCGCCCACCATTCCCACTTTCAGCGCGGCGGCGGGGCCGTCCGTGAGCATCGGCACGCGCACCACCGTGTAGTCGAGGCCGCTGGCGCAGATCAGCTCTACGTGCCGCACCGAGTCGGCCAGCACCTCCGGCTGAGTCAGGCGCAGCAGGGTACGGATGATCCTGTCGGGCAGCCTCGGGCGGTCACCGGGCCGCGCCACGCCCGCGCCCGTGAGCGTCACGAGCCGCTGCACGCCCGCCTCCGGCATGAACCGGGTCAGGTGCTGGGCGGCCAGCGTCATGACCCCGCTGGGGTCTCCTTTGACCGGTCCCAGAGCGCACAGCACCGCGTCTGTCCCGGCCAGCAGTTCGGCGTAGGCGTCTGGGGCGCGGGCGTCACCCTGCACGGCTTCCAGGTGGGCGTGCCGTTTGAGCCGCTGCGGGTCACGCGCCAGCACCTTCAGGCTGTGCCCCCGAGCAAGCGCCATGTCGATCAGCAGCCGTCCGGTGCGGCCCGTGCCGCCCAGCAGGGCCAGCTTCACCGCGCACACCCGGACGGGACAGAGAAGGCCGTGTCGGACTGGACTGTACAGAACGGGTGTGTCTGGGACTGGACTGGAGCAGGCAGGCGGCAGATGCGGGCTGGATTCATATCGACCTCGGGCGTACACTCCAGAATGTGGAGCAGCTTTGAAAGAGAGTATGACAGAAAATGGAGCGCTCCACACTCTGGAGTCTCAAGCCAGCCCTCATCTCGGGGCTGCAAAGGCGGTTGAACTGCTCCAGGGGCGCTCGGTCCTGGCGATGGTCAGGGCGCTGATCGGCGGGCCTCTGCCCTTTACCGGCCTGCTCCGGGCCAGCGGGGCGCGCAGCGCCACCACCCTGCACCGTCGGCTGGACCAGATGCAGGGCTGCGGCGTGGTGGTGCGCCGGGGCTTGCTGTACGCTCTGAGCGATTACGGCCTGAGGCTGCGGCCCCTGCTGGACGCCCTGGAGGAGTTTCAACGGCAGCACCCGGCCATTGACCCGGCCCGCCTGCTGCTGGCCCTTCAGCGCAGATACTGTATGCCGATCATGCGCTGCCTGATTCCCGGCGAACTGGGCTTCAACGACCTGATGCGCGCCGTGCAGACCCCCAGCGCCACCACCCTGTCGCGGCGTCTGAGCGAACTGGAGGCGCTGGGGCTGGTTCTCAGGGCGGTGCAGTCGAGCATGCCGCCGCGCACCACGTACCGCCATTCGGCGGTGGGAACGGCCTTCAACACCGTCATCGGGCACATCGTGCTGTGGGGCGAGGGACTGCCGCCCGGCCTGATCGCAGCGGTGCTGGACCACGAGGCGCGGGCCGCGTCACGGGTTGTCACCCCAGATTGAACAGAACTCCTGGGGTGTCGGCGAACGCAGCAAGTGTCAAAACGTACGGTTTGGCTCCGATTCCAGGAAATTCAGCAACATCGCCGGAGACCTCCTTACCTGCACCAGACCGTACCGGGCCGTCGAATGAGGCCACTCCCGGAAGGTAACGCCCTCTCTGCCCCCGTTCAGGTAAATGCCAGCGACAAGACAGAATTCGCCCGACCAGACAGACCCTTGCCGGCTCACCAGACCGTCAAAATCTTCTGCTATGATATGTAATGAACGTAATAACACCATGCTTCTTCTTCCTTTGCAATCTGATTGGGTGACTGGGCAAGCAGCAGCGTCCTGGGAGCGGCACAGATTCAGGTTCTCGTCTTTACCAGCGCTTCTTTATCAGCGCTTCGTGTGCATCACAACACTGTTTCATCACAGCACCGTGGAGGTCAACCATGACGACAGAACCGCGAACCGTTTTGCCCGGCAGTGAGAAGCGTGCCCCCGTCAGCGCCCGGCAGGTGGGCGCGCCCGCACCCGGGGAAAGAATCGAGGTGACGCTGCGGCTGCGGCCACGCGAAGCTCTGCCGACGCCCGGTGACGCCACGCCGGTGCTGACGCCCGAACAGTTCAGCGCGCGGTACGGGGCCACCCCCGAGGACATGCGGGCGGTGGCCGACTTTGCCCGTGGGCACCATCTGGACGTGACCGAAGCCAGCCAGGAGAGGCGCACGGTGATCCTGAGCGGCCAGCTGGGCGACATGGAGACCGCCTTCGGGGCGCGTCTGCACCTGTACAGCATAAACAGGTCAGCCGAGCCGCCCACCGGGGCAGAATCCGTGCCCCTGCCGGGCACCGAGTTTCGTGGGCGGCACGGCACGTTGAGCGTTCCGGTCAGCGTGGCGGGCATCATCGAAGGCGTCTTCGGGCTGGATGACCGCCCACAGGCGCACACCCAGTTTCGTTACGGCTCGCCGCAGCCGTTTTCCACACAGGCGTCGTCCAGCAGGCCAGGGGTGGCCCACCCGCGCGCCTTCACCGCCGGGTATCCGGTCAGTCTGCTCACCCAGGCCTACGCCTTTCCGGCAGACTACGACGGCAGCGGGCAGACGGTGGCGATCATCGAACTGGGCGGCGGCTACCGCCAGAGCGACCTGGACGCCTACTTCCGGGCGGCGGGGCTGAAGACGCCCAAGGTCAGCGCGGTGGGCGTGAACGGCGGCGGCAACCTGCCCACCGGCGACCCGAACGGCCCGGACGGCGAGGTGCTGCTCGACATCGAGGTGGTCGGGGCCTCGGCCCCCGGGGCAGCCATCGTGGTGTATTTCGCGCCCAACACCGACGCCGGGTTCCTGAATGCCGTGACCCAGGCGGCGCACGACCCGGTTCACCGCGCAAGCGTCATCTCGATCAGCTGGGGAGCCGCCGAGGTCAGCTGGACCGCGCAGGCCATGAACGCCATGACCGGCGCTTTTCAGGAGGCCGGGCTGCTGGGCGTGAGCGTGTTCTGCGCCGCCGGAGACGACGGAAGCAGTGACCGGGTGCCCGGCGGCGCGGCGTACACCGATTTTCCCGCCTCCAGCCCGGCGGCCACCGGCTGCGGCGGCACGCGGCTGACCCTTCAGGCGGGGCGGATAGTCAGCGAGACGGTCTGGAACAACGGCCCCGGCAACGGCGCGACGGGCGGCGGGGTGAGCGGCGTGTACCCGCTGCCCGCATACCAGAACGCGGCGGGCGTGCCGGGGTCGGCCAATCCGCCCTACCGCCTGGGCCGGGGCGTGCCCGACGTGTGCGCGGTGGCCGACCCGCAGACCGGCTATCAGGTGCGGGTGGACGGCATAGACACCGTGATCGGCGGCACCAGCGCCGTGTCTCCGCTGTGGGCGGGCCTGACCGCGCGGCTCAACCAGGCGCTGAGCGTCCAGACTCCCGGCACCCGGCTGGGTTTCCTGAATCCCAGGCTGTACGCGCTGAGGGGCGGCTTCAACGACGTGACCGACGGCAACAACGGGGCCTACTCGGCCCGCCCCGGCTGGGACGCCTGCACCGGCCTGGGCAGCCCCGACGGCGAGGCGCTGCTGGCGGCACTGAGAGAGCTGCCACCCGCGTAGAGCATTTGTCAAAAAGGCGTTCTCTTTTTGACCGACCAACGGGAGTGAATTTAGTCGGGCAGGTGGGAGGCGGGCAGGCGTGCCCAGGCGCGTTCTTGGTCAGGGCAGCGCCCGTGAGGACGCTTGACCGCTCCGTTCTGCCCAAGACAATGGAGGGACGCCCTGGCGGTTCTCTCGTACCGGAATTCGGACAACTGCTCTAAAAGCTGGAACTTCCGGTGGTTCACCCGGAGACAGGTAGGCCACACAACATTTCCGGCAACAGACCCCCTTCTCGTCAACGCTCTCTGGTACGCGTCTTCAGGCTGCGTTCACTCTCCAGCATGCGGCCCAGGGCGGCCTCGCTGCGGGTCAGGCCAGCCTGCGCGGCGCTGGTGCGGCCTGTGCGCGGCTCGTAGTCGTCGAGCAGCTTGCCTTCCAGGTAGCGGTCGAAGATCACCGGACAGATGTAGCTGGCGCGGGTCACGGCGGGGGTGTTGCCCAGGTCTGCGGCCACCGTTCGGACGCACTCCAGCAGGGTCTTGCGGGCGGCCCGTTCGCTCTGCGCCACTCCGGCCTCGGCCAGAAACTCGGCGGCCAGCAGCGTGCCGCCCCAGGTGCGGAAGTCCTTGGCGGTGAACGGCCCGATCTCCCCTTTCAGGTAGGCGTTGAGGTCCGGGGCGCGCACCCGGCTGCGCTGGGCGTCGTCCACGCTCTGAAACAGCCAGGGGCCAGGCAGTTCCAGCAGGCGCGAGACGTTGCGGCTGAGCGTGCCGTCGGTGGTCTCGCGGTGCTGCCAGACGCCGTGCTTGCCCCGGAAGTCGAATTCCAGGGTGTTTCCCTCAACGCGCACGTGCCGCTGGCGCAGGGTACTCAGGCCGTAGGTCTTGTTGGCCTGCGCGTAGGCGTCGCTGCCCACCCGGAAGCGGGCGACGTGCAGCAGCCGGGTCATCAGCGCCAGCACCTTGCGCCGGGGCAGGCCACTCAGGCGCAGGTCGGCGGTGGTCACGGTCTTCAGGGTCGGCAGCACCCCGGCAAAGCGGATCAGCCGCCGCCACTTGCGGGTGGCCCCGGCCTGCACGAACCCTGCGTGGTAGCGGTACTGGAGCCGCCCGGCGGCGTCGCGCCCGAAGGCCTGCACCTCGGCGTCCGGGTCGGGGCTGACGTACACCTCGCGGTAGGCGGGCGGCACGGCCAGGGCCGCGATGCGGGCCAGCCCCTCCGCGTCACGGTAGCGGCGGCCACCGGGGTAGAAGTACTCGAAGCTGCCCGGCTTGTCGCCCCGGCGCGTCAGATACTCTTCCTGAAGCAGTTCGGTGCGCCTGGACTCTATCTGGACCGAAGGCTGAACTGCCTCTGCCTGAGCTGCCTCTGCCCGGGGGGGCATCAGTCGCTCACGCTGGCGGGCAGCTGCCACTCCACCACGCCGCGCCCGGCCTCCTGAAGCGCGGCGTTGGCCTGACTGAAGGGCCGGGTTCCCAGGAATTTGGTGACGCTCAGCGGGCTGGGGTGCGCGGATTCCAGCACCATGTGCTGCGGGGCGGTCACCAGTTTGGCCTTCTTGCGGGCGTAGGCTCCCCACAGCACGAACACCACCCGACCTGGCTGGGCGTTCACGGCCCGGATCACGGCGTCGGTGAAGGCCTCCCAGCCGCGTCCGGCGTGGCTGTTCGGCTCGGCCTGGCGCACGGTCAGCACCGCGTTGAGCAGCAGCACGCCCTGACGCGCCCAGTGTCTCAGGTCGCCGTGGCGGGGCGGGGTAAAGCCCACGTCGGTCCTGAGTTCCTTGTAGATGTTCTGCAAGCTGGGCGGTGGGCGCACGCCGGGCCGCACGCTGAAGCTCAGCCCGTGCGCCTGACCCGCTCCGTGGTAGGGGTCCTGGCCCAGAATCAGCACCCGCACGTCTTTGAGTGGCGTGAGCGTCAGGGCATTGAACACGTCTTCAGCTGCCGGGTAGACCGGACCCTCGGCCCGCTGCTGCTCGACATACGCCAGCAGGTCACGGAAGGCGGGCGTGCCCATCACGGTCCCCAGGGCGGCCTGCCAGTCGGGCGGCAACGTGGGCAGCAGGGCAGGATTGGCGGCTGGTTCTTCTGAGGCACCGAACAGGCTGGGCTGGTTTTCTGACATGGGACTCCTTTTTGCTGCTGGACGGGCTTTTTTCGGGGCCGGGCCGGTCCCTGCACCAGAGCTGCGGGCAGCGGCAGCAGTGCGGGACGACTCCGGCCCGGCTCTGCCCTCTCTGCGTGCCACGGCCTTTCTGCGACTGCCGTGCTTCAGGTACACCCGGGCGGCCTCGGCGCGGGCGGCAGGGGTCTGTTTCAGGGCGGTGATGCGGCCCATTGCGTCGCGGGCGGCCTGCGCCTCGTCCACGATGGGAGCCGGATAGTGTTCACCCGGCACGAAGCCCAGCGCCTGCGCTTGGAGCGGCGGCAGCGTCCAGGGCGCGTGCAGGTAGGGCAGCGGCAGCCCGCTCAACTCCGGCACCCAGCGCCGGACGAATTCGCCGTCCGGGTCCTGGTCGCGCCCCTGCTTGCTGGGCGAGTAGATACGCACCGCGTTGATGCCCACCACCGACGACTGCATCTGCATCTGCGCCCAATGGATGCCGGGTTCATTGTCGAGCCACAGCCGCCCCAGGTGCAGCCCGGTCACGCGCCAGGGCAGCCACAGGTGCTGGGACGCGAAACTGACCAGCATGGCCCGCATCCGGAAGTTCAACCAGCCGGTCCGGGTGAGCATCCGCATGCAGGCGTCGATCATCGGGAAGCCGGTGCGGCCCGCCGCCCAGGCACCGAACCTGAGCTGCGCCTCGGCGTCCAATTTCTGCGGGCGCAGGGTGTCCATCACGCTGTTGAGCGCCGTAAATTCCATGCCCGGTTCGCTTTCCAGCCGCTGCATGAAGTGGCAGTGCCAGTGCAGACGACTCTCGAAACTGCGCAGCGAACGGGTCCAGCGCGGATCGGCGTCCTGGTCCCCGGATACGGCGGCCAGGCGGCGGCGGGTCGCCTGCACCACCGTTCTCAGGCTGAGGGTGCCCATCATCAGGTGGACGCTCAGGCGAGAACAGCTGTGTTCGGCGCTCAGCGGGCTGCTCATCTCGCGCATGTAGTTGGCCCCGCGCACGGTCAGGAAGCTGCTGAGGGTGCGGTGGGCCAGTTCCTCTCCGAACTCTCCAGGTGACCACGGCAGGGTTTGATTGAGGGGCGGCAGGCCAGCGTCCTGGGCGGACAGTGGTGTAAACGGCGGCGCAGGCGGCCCGCACAGACCTGCCGGAACAGGCAGCGGCTCGGCCCCCATCCGCGCCTCCCACTCGTCGGCCCAGGCGTCGCGCGAGGCCAGGCGGCGCACCACCCCGTTGTGCGGCGGCTCGTGGACAGGCACGCCCGCTGCCCGCGCCCAGGCCCGCACCCGGCGGTCACGGGCGTAGCTGACCGCGTTGCCCGTCTCCTGATGGGCGTAGATGGCCGTGAAGCCGTATTCGGCGTGCAGCGCCGCAATGACGCTGGCCGCCTCGCCCCGCCGAACGTGCAGGGGCGCGCCCAGCCGGGTCAGGCCGGTGTTCAGCTCGGCCAGGGCGTCGTTGGTCATGCTCAGATGAGACGCCGAAAACTCCGGGTGGCTCAGCTGCTCGTCTTCCCAGATGTACAGCGGCAACACGTCGCCCCGCGCAGCCGCCATGCTCAGGGCCGCGTGGTCGCTCAGCCGCAGGTCTCGCTTGAACCAGACCAACGACAGCGGCTTGGACGCTAAGGACATTGAGCTATTCTGGAGCGTGCCAGACGGCGACTTTGTAGGAAAAAGCAGTGTATGAGCGTTGCCTTCAGTTCATGTTCAGCACGGCACGAATGATATTTGAAACGACAGGAGTCTGGGCCGCGCAATCGATCACGCGGCCCAGAGATACTGAGATTTATGTTTTCAGATCAGGGAACAGCGGACACCTGTCCCCGTCTGGTCAGGGTTACTTCACAGCGGCGATGGTCACGTAGTCGAGCTTGGTGTTGGTGCCGCCCTTGGCGTCGAGGGTCAGCTTGCCGTCAGTGACAGTCACGGCCACCGTAGCGGTTGCGAACGGGGCCGCAGCGCTGCTGGCAGTGGCCGGCAGGGCGGGCTTGCCCTCCAGGTTGATGACATTGGTGCTGTCGTAAGGGGCGTTCGGGTCACCCACCGCCACAGTCACGTTGTAGGGACCGTTGGGCACGGTGTATTCCCAGGCCCCGAAGGTCTTATTGCCGGGTCCACCAGCGGTGTACTGCATGTGGATAAAGGTATTCGTTTCGTTGGAAACGCCTCCGGGTGTAGTACGATCACGGGTATTGGCAGTCAGGTCCAGGGCAACAGCGGTGCCGTTGTTAGCGCTGGCCTCGGTAATCCAGCCAGAGTTGGTGCCCGTGTTGTACGCGGCTCCGGTATCAATAGCAGTGAAACCAGCAGGAGGGGTACCAGCAGGCTGAAAGTTGATCTTGACGGTGGTGAAGGCCGGGGGGACGACGGCGGCCTTGACGGTCACGGTCACGCTGCCGGACTTGCTTGTGTCGGCGGTTGAGGTGGCGGTCACCGTGGCCGTGCCCGCCGCCTTGGCGGTCACCAGACCGTTGGTGTCCACGGTCAGCACGGCGGTATCGCTGCTCTTCCAGGTGACGGCGGTGCTGGGGCTGTTCTGGCCCATCACGTCGGCCTTGAGCTGCTGGGTGGCTCCCACGGCCAGCGAGGTTCCGGCGGGCGTCACGGTTACAGACGAGACGCTCGTGACCGGAACCGGATCGACGATGGGGGTGGTGCCCCCGCAGGCCGTGAGCAGCAGGCCGCCCATCAGCACGGCGGCGATGGTGACGCGTTTGAAAGTGGCAGGAGTACGGCGGGCGGGCTGAGAAAGTACGGTCATGGTCTTACCTCGGGGGGAGTGTGTGGGGCTGTACAGAAACGGGGGCGGCGGTCACACCTGGACGGAAAGATGAAAGTGAGATGAACGGCTTCATGAAAAATGGTCAGAATACAATCGCGAAGCGTGTCAGAGCGCCTGACTCTGCCGTTTCTGGCACATGGGACCGGCGGATCGAAGAATCTCATTTCATTAGAAAGTGATGAGTATTTCATCAGCTTTCTGGCCTCTTTTCACTGTTCAGTTCAGGCGTTTTTAAAATCAACAGGATGGTAAAAGGAAACCAGTTACATGTTCGTAAATGTCGGGCAGGGCACAGCCGCCTGGAAGACGCGGGGCCGCCTGGAAAACCGGAGGCCCTTGAACGGAACCGCCTCGCGTGCAGGCGAGAATCTGGCCTATCAGACGGCGTTCCGGGTCACGCCCGGCCCGGCCCGGTGCCCAGGTTTTTCGTTTGTGTTATTGATTTCTGGGCAAACTGAGCGGAGCAGACCTTGAGCTGCGTCCGGGTCAACCATGCCCCGAAGTTTCTCTGTCTCTCGAATCTCTGTCTCTTGATTCCTATCCCTTGATTCCCCGGGTCTCCTGTCCAGCCACCGGTGTACACCAGACCTGCCTCATCCCCTCACATTTCGAGCCGTCCCGCTACGTCCACTCCAAGCTCACCACCGAGGCCAATTCATGTTTCTACCCACCGCCCTCAAGCGTTCTCCGTCTCTCGCCCTGCTCCTGCTGACCGGCCTGCTCGCGGCCTGTGGCGGCGGCTCCGACAACGGCGGCACACTCGTGGTCCCGCCCGTCGTGACGCCCCTCCCCACCTTCAACCCGGTGAAAATCAACTTCCAGCCCCAGGGCAGCGCTGTGCCCGCCGGATTCGTTGCCGACACCGGCGCGTCCTACACGGCAGCCCGGAACTATGGCTGGGTCACCCAGGCCAGTGCGGGCACCGCCGCCGCCGTTCCCCTGGACCTGACGCCCAATACCCGTGAGCGCCCCACCGGCACGGTCAGGCCACAGCTCAACACCTTTATTCACATGCAGTCGCCTTCCATGGTCAGCCCCGGCAACCCTGCGCCCGGGGCCTGGGAATACGCGCTCCCCAGCGGCACCTACACCGTGACCGTGGCGGTGGGCGACGCCGCCGACAACGTAGACAGCAGCCACAGCATCAACATCGAGGGCAAGGTGGCGGTGGCGTCCTTTGTGCCCAGCGCCAGCAGGCACTTTTTTACCAGCACCCTGCGCGTCCCGGTCACCGACGGCAGACTGACCATCGACGCGGTGGGCGGAACCAACACCAAGCTGGATTACCTGATCATCGAGTACGGGGACCGTCCGAGCGTCCGGCCCGCCTCGCCCCAGGACGGCGAACTGATGGTCAACCCGGCCTCGCCCGTGACCGCCGACGTGAACGTGGTGGGCAGCGCCATCGATTCGGCCAGCCTGAGCGCGGCGGCAGTGCAGCTGACTGAGCACGCCACCGGAACCCAGGTGGCCGCCCAGCTCAACACCTCGGGCGGCGGCGACGCGGTGGTGCTGCAACCCAACGCGCCCCTGAAGCCCAACACTCAGTACGACTTTGCCGTCACCGACGCCCTGAAGGACACCAGCGGCCTGCGTTTCCTGCCCGAGAGCCGCAGCTTCGTGACCGGCTCGGCCACCACAGCGGGCACGGGAGTCAATTTTGAGCAGGTGGCCCTGGCCTCTGTGCCGGCCAACCCCTACACAGCTGTCGAGATCGGCCCCGACCACCGGCTGTATGCCGCCACCCTAACCGGCAAGATTCTGCGTTTCAACATCCTGCCAGACGGCACGCTGGGTGCGTTGCAGACCATCACCTCGGTCACCGCCGCCAACGGCGGCCCGCGCACCATCATCGGCCTGAGGTTCGATCCTTCGTCTACGGCGGACAACCTCAAGCTGTGGATCACCAACAATTATTTCTGGGACGGCAGGAGTCCCGCCCAGGACTGGAGCGGCAAGATCACGCTGCTCAGCGGCCCCGACCTGGGGACGGTGCAGGACTACGTGGTCGGGTTGCCGCGCAGCATCCGCGATCACATGACCAACGGGCTGGCCTTCAAGCCGGGCGAACCGCAGGGGCTGTATATCACGCAGGGCAGCATGAGTTCGATGGGGGCCGCCGATCCGGCCTGGGGCAACGTGCCCGAGCATCTGCTGAACGCGGCGGTGCTGAAGCTCGACCTGAGCAGGCTGAGCGGGGTGACGCTGCCGCTGAACGTCAAGACCGAGGACGGCGGGGCGTACAACCCCTACGCGGCGGGCGCGCCCCTGACCATCTTCGGCAGCGGAGTCCGCAACGCCTACCGGCTGGTGTGGCACAGCAACGGCCAGCTCTACGCGCCCGCCAACGGCTCGGCGGCGGGCGGCAACACGCCGGGCACGCCCAGCGACCTGAGCGGCAGCGTG
>JANXWI010000309.1 GCA_025351205.1 Deinococcus sp. | reverse complement strand
CGGCCCAGGCGCTGACCGCTCTGGCCCATCTGGTCAGGGCAGGCGCGGTGGGCTGATGTCCTCTCTTCCGGCAGTCTCCAGATCGGCGGGAAGGCCCGCCAAAAGGGGTGCAAGAGTGCATATCTACAAGCTGGCCGGACGGAACGTGGAAGTCACTGAGGCGCTGCGCGACTATGTACAGAGCAAGCTGACGCGGCTGGACCGCTACAGCAGCCAGATCACCGACGCCCGCGTGACCCTCACCGTGCGCGACGTGCGCGACGCCGGGCGGCGCAACCGGGTCGAGGTGCAGCTGAACGTGCCGCACGGCATCATCCGGGCCGAGGAACACCACGCCGACATGTACGCCGCGATAGACCACGCCTCGGACGTGCTGGAACGCCAGCTGCGCAAGTTCAAGACCCGCTACCTCAAGCAGCGCGAAGACGGGGCAGAAGCCGACGTGGCCTCACCGATGGCGGCCCCGGCCACGCAGGGCGGCCTGGACGACGTGAGCGAGTTCAGGCCCGAGATCGTGCGCCAGAAGAGCTTCGAGATGCGCCCCATGACGCCCGAGGACGCCGCCGCCCAGATGGAGGCGCTGGGACACGACTTCTACGTGTTCCTGTCGGCCAGGAGCGGCAGCTGCGGCGTGGTGTACCGCCGCAAGGACGGGCATTTCGGGCTGATCGAACCGAAGGCCTGACGGCTTACAGAACTCAGTCTTTCAAGCGTTCACGCGCGTTCCGGGCGTCCAGAGCCAGCTGCGCCTTCAGCTCCTCCAGGCCGCCAAACCGCTGTTCGCCGCGCAGGAAGTGCCAGAACTTGACCTGCACTTCCTGACCATACAGGTCGCCGGAAAAATCGAAGAGATTGACCTCGAACCTCAGCTCGCGGCCATTCACGGTGGGCCGGAACCCCACGTTCGCCATGCCGGGGTAGCTCACGCCGTCCATGATGGTCCGGGCGGCGAACACGCCCAGCGGCAGCGCCTTGCCCTCCGGCACCCGCACGTTGGCCGTCGGGTAGCCGATGGTGCGCCCCAGCTGATCGCCCCTCACCACCACGCCCTGCGCGTCGTAGTGGCGGCCCAGGAAGCGGGACGCGCCCTCCACGTCGCCCACGGCCAGCATCTCGCGGATACGGGTGCTCTTGATGTCCTCGCCGCTCAGGCTGTGCATCGGCAGAGCCACCACGTCGGCGCTCACGCCCTTCAGGTCGCTCAGCCCCCCGGCACGCCCCTGGCCGAAGTGGAAGTCCTCGCCCACCACCAGCGCCAGGGGCCGCAGGGTCCGCAGATCGTCCAGAAAGGCTTCTTTGGGCCGCGCCGCGAACTCGTGCGTGAAGGGCACGGCGATCACCTCGTCGATGCCGTAGCGGGTCAGCAGGTCGAGCTTCTCGGGCAGTGTGGACAGAAATTCGACGCCCTGGGTCAGCACGCGGGTGGGCGGGTCGAAAGTGTAGACCACGCTCGGTACCCGGTAATGCCGCGCCCGTTCCTTGAGTCGCGCCAGCAGCGCCTGATGCCCCAGGTGAACACCGTCGAAACTGCCCACCGCCACCACGGTCTCGGTGTCGGGGCGCTGGGCGGGGGAAATGTAGGTCTTCATAAGGGAAACCAGAGACGCGCCGACGAATCTAGAAGGAGGAGGGGGCTTCTTGAGCAGGACGGACCCCCAGCAGGGGCCTGCCCGCCGCCCCCGACTGACAGAGCCAGGGGCTGCCAAGCAGGCGTGAGGGTGAACAGGGTCTGTTCCAAGAGACTCCCCCTCACTGGGTCAGTTCCATCTGGGCGTACATTGCCGCTATCACCGTTGCCCCGCTTCCGGCCAGCGTGCCGTCTTTCATGCCACTCAACACCTCGGCGGGTGGCAGCCACAGCACCTCGATCTCCTCGTCGTCGTCCTGCGGCAGACGCGACTCGCGGGTGTTGCTGGCCCGGAACAGGTAGATCTGCTCGTCGCAGAAGCCGGGGCTGGTGTAAAAGCGGGTCAGCAGCTGCATGTCGGCGTCCAGGCCCGCCTCCTCCTGAAGCTCGCGGCGGGCGGCCTGTTCCGGCGTCTCGCCAGGGTCGATCAGCCCCGCCGGAGCCTCCAGGGTCTTGCGCCCCACGGCGCGGCGCGGCTGACGCACGCACAGCATCCGGCCCTGGGTGTCGAGCACCAGAATGGCCACGGCGTCTGCGTGCCGCACGATCTCCCACTTGTGGTCCTGAAGCTCCAGCCGCACGATACGCCCGTCGTACAGGAGGGTGGTGCTGGAGGTATCGGTCATGGGGGCCACTTTAGCGCCCCCAGGCCGGACGGGCGCGGGGCGAACTCACCCTCCGGCGGCTCTGTATACGCGCACGTGTCGCCCAAGTATGCCTAATCAATAGTTCGGACAGTTTCCAAATCGAAACATCTTGTACCACTGAACACAGCGTTTTCAGCCCCTCCCTCGTCGTGAACGGACGCGCCGTCTTGGTCAGAGCAGCGCGGATGACCACGCTTGACCGCTGGGCACGCCACTCCTCCCCCTTGAGGGGGGAGGTTGGGAGGGGGTGAGCGGGCCGAGCGCCCCAGACGATCTTTTCTCGATTCCTGCTCCACAGGTTTGAAAAACTGTCCAGACCATTGAATACGGACTCCGACTTGAATCCTGTATGAACTACGGGTTCAATCCGACCAAGCGGTGAGACCCGATAGGTTCCGTTTTAACCAGGAACGGGAGAAGGAGAAAGTACGCCCCTCTGCGGTATGGACGCGCAGGCGGCGCTTCTTCTTGGCGAGAACAGCGCGCCTGGGCACGCTTCGCCGCTTGGGCAGAACGGACCCCCAGTTGGGGCCTGCTCGCTTTTCCGACGGTGCGGGAATTGAGCGGAATCCGTATAAGCATTTCGACTGCAAGGGCAGAAGAAGGCCGTGCCCGGCCCACTCACGTCGTTGGTGCGCGTCATACCCTGTGCGCCTGGGGGTCCCCAGAGTCCCGGGTCGCCTTCTCCGATCCCCCCGCAGGGGGTGCGGCTCAGGGAGAAACCAGACCTGCCCGTTTACTGGCAGAATCTCCGCTTTGAGGTGGAATCTGTGCTGGGGCCGTGTTCCATAAATGTTCGCCCAATCCTGATCCCCCCTGGGCGGGATGTAAGATTGCGGGCATGAGCACTGAACTGAACATCAGCGGCATGACCTGCGGACACTGCCAGACCGCCGTGACAAAGGCGCTCAGAAGCGTGCCCGGCGTGCAGAACGCGCAGGTCGATCTTCAGACCGGCAGGGCCATCGTCGAGGGCCAGCCCGATCTGCGGGCACTCCTGGCCGCCGTGACCGAAGAGGGCTACACCGCCCAGGTCCGGCAGTAGGGGCGCGGTGCCGACGCGAGCTTCCAGGTCCGGCCCTGCTTCCGGAACGGCCCCTCAGGCGGCCAGCGTGACGCCCGCTGCCCCGGGTGAACCGCCCGTCCTCGTACACCAGGCGCACCTGTGTATGCCGCAGGACTCGCGCAAGCGGGCGGCGCGGCGTCTGGCCATCGCCAGGGGCCACGTCGAGAGCATCATTCGCATGCTGGACAACCCGGAGGTCTACTGCGTGGACGTGCTGCGCCAGATCAAGGCGGTGCAGGGCGCGCTGGCCGGGGCGGGCGAGGTGGTGCTGCGCGGACACCTGGAGGCCCACGTCGCCACCGCCCACGAACGCGGAGACGCCACCGAGATCATCGAGGAGCTGATGGAAGCCCTCAAGTACACCTGATACGGATTCCGCGACGCAGGCAGAC
This sequence comes from Deinococcus sp., assembly GCA_025351205.1. Classification (GTDB taxonomy): domain Bacteria; phylum Deinococcota; class Deinococci; order Deinococcales; family Deinococcaceae; genus Deinococcus. The sequence continues at coordinate 14,929 of JANXWI010000309.1, read as the reverse complement.
CGCTTCTGACTCCCGGTAAAGCCAACCTCTCCGCCACCGATTTCTGTCTATCCCTGCCTTCTGTTCACCACTGCGGCGCTAGACTCGTCCCATGCTTCCAGAGTCGGTGGCCCGCGAGATCATCGCGTCTCATCAGCAGCGCCCGCGCAACCGGGGCGAGCTGGTGGGCGCGCCGTTCATCACGCTCGAAAACCCCACCTGCGGGGACCGGGTGACCGTCTGGGTGCAGCTGGAGGGCGACACCATCGCGGACCTGCGCTCGGACGGCAAGGGTTGCGCCATCAGCCAGTCGAGCGCCTCGCTGATGACCGTGGCGTTGAAAGGCAGAACGCGCGCCGAGGCGGTGGCGCTGGCCGCGACCTTCCGCGAGATGGTGATGGGGGAGGCCGCGCCGGGCCGCGCCGATCCGCAACTGGGCGACCTGATGGCGCTGAGCGGGGTCAGCAGGCTGCACGCCCGCCGGAAGTGCGCGCTGCTGCCCTGGCGGGCGCTGGAGGGCCTGCTGGGTGCCCAGAGCGCGAATGCCCAGAACGTGAATGCCCAGAACGCAAATGCCCAGAACGCAAATGTTCAGAACGCCGGTCTGCCCGGCCCCGATTCGTGATCCAAAACGTCCCCCGGCGTTCCCGGCCCAGTTGACACTCCCCGGCCCGCTTGCTAGACTTCCTCCCGCTTGTTAGAGAGCTTGTACGGGCACAGGACGGGCGGTTTCATTGAAGTCCAGGCAGATCTGCGGGCAGGCTCGGTCCGGCAATCTCAACAGTGTTGATGTGGTGCGCGGGTGTAGCTCAGTTGGTTAGAGCGCACGCCTGATAAGCGTGAGGTCCCCAGTTCAAGTCTGGGCATCCGCACCAGAAGAAAACCCCGTCCTAGACGGGGTTCTTTTATTTCACGATGGTGCCTACTAGAGGGCATAATTCGGCATTTATACCCATGTAGTACCCAAAGCTTTCTGCGACCCTCAGTCTGCCGATAGGTCCAGGTCGAGGCTGCTGGCCCTCACCTCATCGGTGAACAGGTGCCGGTACACCTGCAACGTCACTGTGGGATTTTTATGCCCGATCAAGCGGGAGACCCGTTCGAGTGGGACCCCGTTGCGCGATTGCAGTGAGACGAACGTGTGCCTGAGGGAGTGCGGAGAGAGATAACGAATGCCCCCGGCCTGGCAAAGCAAGTTGAGCTTGCGCTTCATGTTGTTCGGGTGCTGCGGTTTTCCATCCCGCGTCGTAAACACGTACCCGGATGCCTGCCAAGCCTGGTCCTGGGCGGCGTCAGCCTGCCATGACTGCACAGTTTTGAGGATTTTTACCGCCTCATCGTTCAGGGGCACGTCGCGCCGGGATTGCTCATTTTTCGGATCACTCTCTCGGCGTTCACCGTTGTCGAGGGTCAGCGTCTGTGCAATCCGAATCTGCTTATTGGCGAGGTCAACAACCTTCCACCTGAGGCCCAGAATTTCGCCTCGCCTCAGGCCAGTATGCAGACCGAAAGCGATGGCCCAGGACATCGGGATCGCATCTTGCATCGCCTTCTGGTGCAGCTTGGCAGCCTCGGAAGGCTCCCAGGAGGGGGTTAATCCTGCCTTCGCCATCACGCTCCGTCTGGTGCTCCTGGCCCGAGGACGTTCGACACTCTTTGTCGGATTCGCCTCCAACACCCCCATGCGGACAGCGTGGTCGAGCGCCTGATTCAACACGCCGTGAACCTGCTCGCGGGTGCGTTCGAGGGTGGTCTGCGTGTTGAGGCGGGTGTAGTAGTCCTGAATGAGCGCAGTGGTGAGTGCCCGGACCCTGACGCCCCCAATGCCAATAGCCTCCTTGGTGATGTGGCTGATCGGTTGCCGGTAGATGTTGATGGTCCGTGCCGAGACGTGTTCACTCTTGACCTGGAGCCAGTCTTGCAGTAACTGCGCCACCGTCAGGTTCGGGTCGTTGCTGACCCCACTCCGCTCCGCCTTGGCCTTCGCGCCCTGCATCTGCATGCGACATTCAGCCTTCGTGCCGATGAAAGTGCCAGTGAGGCGTTTGTCGCTCCCGTCCGGCAGGGTGGCCCAGATCCGCCACTTCCACTTCAGGCGTCCGTCCGCAAGGCGGCCAATCTTCACGATATTGCCTTCTCCATGCCCTGACTTGCTGGTGTGAATCGCCATAGATTCGAGTATGACATGCGCTTTGAGATGAAAGCAAGAGCTTATTTTCATATTGACAAAATAAAAATGCATAATTTAATCTCATTTTGTCACCTCTCGCGGTGGCGGGGGGTACCTAACCAAGCTTGACTTTTCTTCGATTTAGGGTAACACTTATCGTAGACGCACAAAATCATGACCTTTCGTAATTTATGTCTCATTCGCTCAAGAGGAGCACACTGGTAAATCCACACCGACGATCAGAGGTCAGAGAGCCGCTTTGGCAAGCGGAACTCTTGGAAACGCAAGAGCAGTCTTAGGCTGAAAGTAATAAGCGAGAGCGCCCACTCGCCCCCCCCCTTCCCCCGCTTGCGGTGGGGATTTTTTGTTGCTACCTTCTTTATCTTTTACAATAGTCGTGTAGATAAAAGTAAATAGGAGTTTTATGAGCGAGTATCTAACTGTCAAGAAGGCCGCCGAGCTACTCAATGTCACCGTGCACTTTATCTATGGTGAGATTAAGGCAGGCCGACTCAAGGCCATCCGACTTGGCGAGAAAATTCTCCGCATTGCCCGGCCCGATTTCGAGATGTACATCGCTTCACAAAGAAGTTAAGGGCGAGACTGGACAAACCGTCTACGACAGCAAGTTGACCAGCTCTGTTTCATCGAGGGCGTGGGCCACGCGGTAGCTGGACTGAACCCATACCCATCCAGACGACCTCTCTACCAGGGTCGTCTGGGAGCCTATTGCCAGTTGAGACCGTCCGCACGTCGGTCAGGAGGCGGACCTGAGTTTTGGAGTGCATAAGGTGGCGTCACGCTCTTTCGCCCTGCTTCACCCTCACCTTCATGAGCGCAGACAAAGCACTGGACAGTGGCTGTGGCTGCCGCCTCGCTGTGTTCGGTGGGGCGATGCCCGAGCCGTCGGTAAATGGTTTGAGGGCTGGGCCGGGCAGTTTTTCCGGAGCCGCCCAGTCTCATCATTCACGTATGTGCTGCCAAAGATGTACACCGATTTTCTTAATGCCCTGTCGCCCCACGAAGTGGACGCCGAACTGGCTCGCAAAATCGAAGATATCATGTCGCACTGTCCTCCCGAATATCATGCCGCCTACGCATTTGGCCGCTGGAGTCCTTCGTCAGGTTGGCACATTCACGGTGTCATCGATGAACGGGCAATCAAGTTTCTGCCAGGAGGCGACTTCAAGTTCGCCATCATCAGGACTGAGGAAGACTTTCGCAAATGGCACCGATACGCACAGAAGTGGGTGAGGCTTTATAGGCCCGGCAGCGAAAATTTCTGGAGGACACTGGCGACTGCCGAAAAGTTCCTGAGTGATTGCCTTCTCCACGGCTTGACCGCACACACGTATCCGCACTTTATCTACAAGATCGGCCTGCCAAACAGCTGCACCGCCGTGGAAAAAGCGAGCAGGGCGGAGCGCCAGCAACGGGCTTTTGAAGAGCAGTGGCTCAAGCTTGAGCAGGCCAGAGCCGAACAGGCTCAGGCGCTCAAAAGTGAAAGGCTCAGGATCAAACACGCCGAGGCCAAGCAGGCACGAGCGCTCAAGGCGCAGCGGCGAACCACGCTGATCTCAGCCATCGCAGATGTCATGGCGCTCCTCCTAAAACATAAAAATTCTGTCATGCGTCTTCAAAAGGTCTCACAGCGTGGTGAGGGCCGTCCAGACGTAACACCGAGCATGGTGCCCCGGACTGTTCCAGCGGACTCCTGTGGGTCCAGCAGGGCGCGCGACGGGCCTAAACCTTGGGAGGTCAACGGCCATGCGCCCCGCCACCCTCCCCATCCGCCTCACCACCGCCGCAGGCGTTTCTCTCTCACGACGAACGGGCAAATGCCCTAGCCGTCCTCCCGAACGAGGTGACACCAAGCCGAACTCCCTAGATGCATAGGTTTAGTCGCAGCTCTCTTCGACGCTCCAAGATCGCCCTGGCGAACCTGGAGCCTTCGTCATATCAGCATTCACCCTGTGGTCCTACTTCACACAAGATCAAGGGGGCGTATCTCTTGCCCTGGCACCTGCCCCAGGCACCCAGTGCCGCCTCCGCTACACTCCCCTCATGCTTCTTCCCCGCGACATCAAGGCTGGCCTGTCATTGCGCGGCCTGATCGCCGAGCAGGTGGTGCAATTGGTCAGCGTCACGCCGGTCACGCCCGAGATTCTGAGTGTGGTGCTCAAGGACGCGCGCGGCGTCTTCAGCGAGAGACTCCTCTACCCCGACGACCTTCAGGACTGCGAGGTAGTCGCGCCCGCCCAGAGCGCCCAGTTCGACGGTGACGCCTCACAGCTCCGGCTGGTGACTGAGGCCCTGCGTATCCGGCTGGCCCACCTCTTCGACCCGTACATGGCCCTGCACACCTCACAGGTACAGCCGCTGCCCCATCAGATCACCGCCGTCTACGGCGAGATGCTGGCGCGTCAGCCGCTGCGCTTCCTGCTGGCCGACGACCCCGGCGCGGGCAAGACCATCATGGCGGGCCTCCTGATCCGCGAGCTGATGGTGCGGGGCGAGCTGGAACGCTGCCTGATCGTCGCGCCGGGCAGCCTGGTCGAGCAGTGGCAGGACGAGCTGGCGAACAAGTTCGAGCTGAACTTCGACCTGCTGTCCCGCGACCGGGTGCAGGCCAGCCGCACCGCCGACCCTTTCGGCGAGTCGCCGCTGTGGCTGGCCCGGATGGACATGCTCAGCCGGAACGAGGACTTGCAGGCCCGGCTGGCGGCGCACGAGTGGGACCTGATCGTGGTCGATGAGGCCCACCGGATGAGTGCCTCAATGTTTGGGCGCGAGCCGAAGTACACCAAGCGCTTCCTGCTGGGCCGGGAACTGGCGACCCGTTGCCGCCACCTGCTGCTGATGACCGCCACGCCCCACAACGGCAAGGACGACGATTTCGGCCTGTTCATGAGTCTGCTCGACCCGGACCGTTTCGAGGGCCGGGCCAGCGGCCCCATCGATGCCAGCGACCTGATGCGCCGGATGGTCAAGGAGGACCTGTACCGTTTCGATGGCAGGCGGCTCTTTCCGCAGCGGGTGTCGCAGACGGTGGCCTACGAGCTGTCAGGGGCGGAGCGTGACCTGTACGACGAGGTGACCGACTACGTGCGCGAGGAGATGAACCGCGCCGACCGCCTTGACGAGGGCCGCAAGGTCAACGTGGGCTTCGCACTCCAGACCCTGCAACGCCGCCTGGCGAGCAGCCCGGAGGCCATCTGGCAGTCGCTGCGCCGCCGCCGTGAACGGCTGGAGCTGCGGTTGAAGGAAGAAACCGCTTCTCCCCCGCTGCCGTCCGCCGAGGACTGGGACGACTATGAAGACCTCGATGAGCAGGAGAGCGGCGAACTGGAGGCGCTGGTGCTTGACCGGGCCACCAGCGCCGAGACGGTGCAGGAGCTGCGCGCCGAAATCGACACGCTGGTCCGCCTGGAGGCGCAGGCCCTCCGGGTGCGGAACAGTCCCACCAACAGCAAGTGGCATGAACTCTCGCAGATGCTTCAGGACCCGCAGATGTTCTTCCCGGACGGCACGCGGCGCAAGATCATCATCTTCAGCGAGGCCCGCGACACCCTGACCTACTTGGCCGGGAAGATTCGCACCCTGCTGGGCCAGGACGAGGCCGTTGACCTGATTCACGGCGGGGTGAGCCGAGAGGCCCGGCGCGAGATCGTGGAGCGGTTTAACTACAGCGGTGACCTGAGGGTGTTGATCGCCAACGACGCGGCAGGCGAGGGCCTGAACCTCCAGACGGCCAACCTGATGATCAACTACGACCTGCCGTGGAACCCCAACCGCATCGAGCAGCGCTTCGGGCGCATTCACCGCATCGGACAGGAGGAGGTCTGCTTCCTGTGGAACCTGGTGGCGGCCAACACCCGCGAGGGCGAGGTGTACCAGACATTGCTGCTGAAGCTGGACGCCCAGGTGCGCACCCTCGGCGGGCGGGTCTTCGACGTGCTGGGGCAGCTGTTCGACGGCAAGCCGCTGCGTGAGCTGTTGATGGACGCGGTGCGCTACGGCAACCAGCCGGACGTGCGGGCACTCCTGCGCGAGTCGGTGGAGGGGGCAGTTGACACCGACGCCATCCGGCACCTGCTCGACACACGGGCGCTGGAGCAGACCAGCATGGACACCCGCGAGGTGCAGTTGATCCGTGAAGACATGGAGCGGGCCGAGGCCAGGCGGCTCCAGCCGCATTTCATCCAGGCGTTCTTTCTGGCAGCGTTTACGGCCCTGGGCGGCAGCGTGACGCCCCGTGAGGCAGGCCGCTTCGAGCTGAGGCATGTGCCCAGCCGCCTGCGCGAGCGTGCCCGCGAGCTGCACCCAGGAGCAAGCGTCGCCCAGCGGTATCTGCGCGTCACCTTCGACAAGACGCTGGTTCGCCCTGAAACCGCCCTGCCCGGTCAGCTGGACGCCGCCTTGCTGTTCCCCGGCCACCCGCTGCTCGACGCCGTGCTCGACCTGACGCTCAGCAGCAGCGCAGTACTCCGCCAGGGCAGCCTGCTGATTGACCCGCAGAACCGCTCAGCGCGTCCCCGCCTGCTCGCCACGGTGCGGCATGAGGTGCGTGACAGCCGCCCGGACCGGGGGCAGACCTACACCGTGGTCAGCCAGCGCCTGCAATTCATCGAGCTGACCGACCTTGAGCATGGCGGGCAGGCCCATGATGCGGGGACGGCCCCGCACCTCGATTACCGCGCCCCCACGCCCGAAGAGGAGGCCCAGGCCAGGGCGCTGCTGACGACCCTCAACAACTGGCCGGACGCTGAAGCCCGTGTTCGCAGTTACGCGGTGACCGAGCTGGCCGAGCGGCATGTGCAGGAAGTGCGTGCCCTGCGCCTCCCGCATATTGCCAAGGTAGAGCTGGAGGTCAAGCGCCGCCTGACCCGCGAGATCAACTACTGGGATGGCCGCGCGTTGGAGCTGGCCGAAAAGGAACGGGGCGGAGGCCAGCCACGCGCCAACAGCCAGAAGGCCAGGGAGCGGGCGGAAGACCTGAATCAGCGGCTGGCGCACCGTATGGAGAGCCTGGGCCGCGAGCGCAGCATCAGTGCGGGCGTACCGGAGGTGCTGGGCCTGGCGCTGGTGGTGCCGCTGGCTCTGCTTGCCCCTGCGGCGAAGGGCCGCCCTGCTCAGACCGTGGACGCTGAAGCCCGCGCCCGTGTCGAGGCCGCCGCCATGAACGCGGTGCTCGCCTCGGAAGTGAGCCTGGGTCGCCAGCCAAAAGACGTGAGCGCCCTGCGCGGCCTGGGCTATGACCTGGAAAGCCTGGACCCGGCCACGGGCCGCCTGTACTTCATCGAGGTCAAGGGGCGCTGGGAAGGGGCCGACTCGGTGACCCTGACGCGCAACGAGCTGATGGCGAGCCGCAACGCCCCTGACACCTTCAGGCTGGCGCTGGTGCAGGTGGGACCGGCGGGTGCACAGCCGCCCCGCTACCTGAGCGGCTACCCCTTCGAGGAGCCAGGCTTCGCTCAGGTGGCCGCCACCTTCCACCTGGGCGAGCTGCTGGGCCTGAGCCATGAGGCGCACTGACGCTATGCCAGTGTCACAGCCCTGCCTGATCTACCACTTCACGCATATCGAAAATTTGCCCAGTATCCTGGCCGCAGGTGGACTGGCGTGCAAGGCCCAAGCAATCCCCAAGCGCGATATATCGCATGCAAACATTCAGGCCCGTCGTGCCCGCCGCCAAGTCGAGGCAGGTTTAGGTGGCACCCTGCACGAGTACGTGCCTTTTTACTTCACGCCCAAGTCACCTATGTTGCATGCCGTCTTCAAAGGCGGCACGACAATGGCCGACCTCATTTATTTGGTCAGCTCTGTCGAGCGGGTTCAGGAACTCGGCCTACCCTTCGCGTTCACGGATGGCCACGCCGAGATGCGGCTGGACGTGCATTATTACGATGATTCCAAGGACCTGGACCGTTTAGACTGGCAGGTGCTCCGCGCGGCAGGTTGGAATGGTGACGAGGAACGACGTAAGCGCCAGTCTGAGTTTTTGGTGCATCAATTTTTGCCCCTGGAAGCCTTCATCGGCTTTGCGGCCCAGGGGAAGGCTGCACACGCACAGGTAAACGCCCTCTTCACAGCGGGCGGCCATCCTCTCAGGGGACGGCTCCGCCCAGACTGGTACTATTGACTTATCATCGGCGCGTAGAGGTAGCGAGGGAGGTGAACTATGATCGAACAGCGGCAAGGAAACCTCTTGGAGGAACACACCGAGGCCCTCGTCAACACTGTGAACACGGTGGGCGTAATGGGTAAGGGGGTCGCTCTGCAATTCAAGCGCCGCTACCCCGAGAACTACCGCGCCTATGTCGCTGCCTGCAAAGCGGGAGAGGTACGGGTCGGGCAGATGTTTGTGACCGAGCTGCCCGCTGCTCTTCAGGGCACACCACGGTACATCATCAACTTTCCGACCAAGCAGCACTGGCGTGGCGATGCCCGGCTGGAGTACATCCAAGCTGGCCTGAACACCTTGACCCAATTGGTCCGTGAGCGCGGCATCCGCTCCATCGCACTTCCGGCTCTTGGGTGTGGCAATGGCGGCTTGCAGTGGTCTGAAGTCCGACCCCTGATCGAGCAAGCTTTCACCGCGCTACCAGAGGTCGAGGTAGTGTTGTACCCCCCAGAACAAGCACCGGAGCCAGAGGCTGAAAGTCTACCTCCCCAAACGGCCCGCCCTAAATTGGCGCGTGGCAGCGCCGTGATGCTTCAGCTGTTTGAGCTGTACCTGCTGCCCGACTACACGCTAGGACGCACGGAAGCGCAAAAGCTTATGTATTTCGCGCAGGAGGCAGGGCTGCCTCTTAATTTTACTTTTGCAAAACACAAATATGGGCCGTACGCCGATAACGTTCGGCATGTTTTAGAGCGTATGGAAGGGCATTACATCGGGGGCGTGGGCAGCGGTGAGGGCGCTTCACACATTCATCTACTGCCCGGAGCTGCCGAAGAGGCCCAGAAGCTCATCGAAGATCAGCCGGAGACCCACTACCCACTGGAGCGGGTGGCTGCCCTGATTGAAGGTTTTGAGAGTCCGTACAGTATGGAGCTACTTGCCACCGTGCACTGGGTTGCGACCCGTGAAGACGCTCAAACGCCTGCACAAGCTCTGGAGCGCATCCGTGACTGGAACGAGCGCAAACGTGACCGCATGGTTTCAGAACACGTAAACATCGCCTGGGATCACTTACGGACACACGGCTGGCTGCTCCGGTCCTGAAACAGGCAGAAGTCAAACTACTGTGCAAACGCGCTACCAAGCACCTCAAGGAAGGTCTGGAGGTCTTCTGGGTCAATGCTCAGCTCCTCTCGCAACACAAGTGTGCCCGAAGTATTGGGGGCGGAAAGCAGCGCCTTGATGATGCTCGCGGCCTCCTGCGTCGCTGGTTGTTGCCCGTATCGCTGACCCAGTACCCCGAGCGTCTGTTCCTCCTCCTGGGTCAACAGGGCCACCAGTGAATAAACATCGGCCACGTGCTTGCGAGCGAGTTCTGGCCGTGGGTCGGAGTGCCGCTCGTTGCCGAGGTGGGCGTCGCGGAAGGCGTGAAGCTTCATCACGATCAGGGTGAAGGGGTGAGGCAGCAGCACCTCACCATGCTGCTCCGTGCCATCCGTACCTGTGCCTTCGACCATCAGCCTGAGGGGCGGTGCATCGGTGAGCAGGGCCTCCGGGGTGGCGTAGCCGTGCAGGCTTTCGCCCTCGCCGGACTTCTTCGCTCCTACACGGTGACTGCTGACTTTGAGGCCGGGCGTGTCGGTCCCTGGTAGTGGAGCCAGGAAGTCCACTTTCACCTCTCGCCGTCCCAGCAACTTATCGCCGCTGCCGGGCCGGACAAACTGGAGATTCGGCGAGAGTGTCTGGTAACCCAGCTCAGTAAGCACCTGTCGGATCGCCAGCCGCTGCTCGGCGTCGGCCAGCACCTCCAGGCGCAGCAACAGGTCGAAGTCGTCGGTGGTCCGTAGGGGCGGCACGGCGCTGATGAGCGTCGCTACCCCCTCTTCCAGCCGCCACTGACGGCGCAGCAGTAGGCCCGAACCGCCGACCAGCAACAGCGGCAGCTCGCGGGTCTGGAAGGCAGCGGCCAGGTCGAGCAGATAGGAGGCCAGCGGCCCGAAGTTCGATTCGGTCAGCCTCATGACCATTCCCCGTCTGAAAGCCCGGCTTCCCCCCACGACCGCAGTTGGCCCAGGATCGAAGCACGCAGTGCCACCGCTGCGGCTTGTGTGCGGGCATCTTCTGTCGCCATCTCTAGGTACGTCTGCACCTGCGAAGCCCAGCGCCCACCGTCGGCGTCATGCCGGGCACTAAAATACACCGCCTCATCCGGTGGCCGCCACAGCTCCAGGTTGGGAAAACGGCGGGTTTCCTCAGCGTTCAATCCAACGAGAAGATCGCCCACCGCGTCCACGTAGACAGCATGGAGGTCTCCCGAACTGAGATTGGTCCATGTGGACGCCGAACTCAGGCCAGTCATGACGAGGCGCTGCCGCTGCTGGCTTGCCTGAACGTTCAGGATGGAACGAAGCACGTAGTCCGAACCTTCCATGTCGGGAAGGGGAACGCGCCCGCGCCACAGCAGCCGCTGTTCTCGCCTTGCAATGCCGCCCGCGCTGGCCTGCCAGCCCTCCACCAGCCGATCCAGCAGTTTTTCGGGCTGCAACACCTCAATACCCCGCCCCTTGTCGTTAGACACCACCAGGTCTTCTGCAAGGGCCTTGAGCGTGCGAGAGACCAGCGCTTGAGAGAGATCGCCCCCTTGCACCCGGATGAACTCCAGCAGATTATTGGCGGTGTCAAATTGGGGTCGCACAAGCAGAGTGCGGCCCACCAGTGAAGCCTTCCCCATGTTGGGCGATTTCAACCCACGCTCGATCTTGAAGCGGTTCGGCTGGCCTGAGCGCTGCACCAGCAGCTTGCCGGGAACGATCAGGAGGGCGTTGCCACACAGGTCCAGGCCGCTGATCTGTCGCGCCGCCAGCACTTCCAGCTTCGCTTCGTCCAAGTAGGGAAGCAGGACCAGGGGGAAGACAGGCGCAGAGAATGCTGCCGAGTCAAGCTGCTTGATCGCCGCCTCGAAGCTCTGGGCTGTCCAGTTGGTCTTGTAGACCGCTGCAAAGGTCACCACACTGGTATCGAAACCATTGACGCGGCTCCTGACGTTGAGCTTGTGCATGATCTGCCAGTCACGCTTACTGCCGATCAAGTCTCTGTCCAACTCGATAGTGACCAGAGGCACCAACGGTAGATCAGCCTGCGTCAGGCGTTCAGGGGGGCTATGCACAGAAGTAGCCATATGCACCGTTGAGCATATCATCTTTTTCGTGCATAAGACAGCATCATCGAGTGCCTTTTACGTGCGGGACAGCATGGAAGGGTATCTGCTTTTTGAGGCGCTATGCTCACCCGCATATGTCAGCACGCCGCAAACTGATCGAGGTCGCGCTGCCCCTCGACGCTATCAATGCCGCCTCAGCGCGGGAAAAGAGTATCCGTCACGGCCACCCCAGCACCCTGCATCTGTGGTGGGCACGCCGCCCACTCGCCACCGCCCGCGCCATCCTGTTCGCCCAGCTTGTTGACGACCCGGACAACAGCGCCGCGCCGCCGGAGTTCGTGGCTGCCTGCCGCACCCTGAGTATCCTGACGCCAGGCAACGACCCCAAGAAGCCGCGCAACGTGGGCCGCATGGGGCCGTTTGCCACCGTGGAAGACACGCCGCGTCACCGCCTGTTCGACTTCATCGCCGAGCTGGTGGAGTGGGAGAACACCACCAACGAGGCCGTGCTGAAGCTAGCGCACGAGCTGATTCTGCTGTCCACGGACCGGAACCCGCCCCCTGTGCTCGACCCGTTCAGTGGCGGGTGTACGATCCCCCTGGAAGCGCAGCGGCTGGGCCTGGAGGCGCACGGCAGCGACCTGAACCCGGTGGCTGTCATGATCGGCAAGGCCAGTATCGAGATTCCGCCGCGTTTCGCTGGCCGCCCGCCGGTTCACCCGTCCGAGAAGTCGGTGAAGGGCGGCACCTACAAGGGCGCACAGGGGCTGGCTGCCGACGTGCGCTACTACGGGGCCTGGATGAAGGAGCGGGCGCAGGAGCGCATCGGGCACCTGTACCCGAAGGCCAAGCTGCCGGGCGGCGGCGAGGCCACCGTGATCGCCTGGTTGTGGGCGCGGACGATCAAGTGCCCCAACCCGGCGTGCGGGGCCGACATGCAACTGGTCAGCAGCTTTGACCTGAGCACCAAGCCGGGCAAGCGGGCCTGGGCGCAGCCAGAGATTGACCGCAGCACCCTGCCGCCCACGGTGAGTTACAGCATCGGCACGGGCACGGGCAAGACGCCCGACGCGCCCAAGACCGGACGCGGGGCCAACTTCCGCTGCCTGTGCTGCGATACCTCGGTGGACGACAAGTACGTGAAGGCCGAGGGCAGAGCGGGCCGTATGGGGGCGCAGCTCATGGCGACGGTGGCCGAGGGGCAGCGCAGCCGTACATACCTTGCCCCGACGCCGGAGATGGAAGAGGCCGCCAAGACCGCCGAGCCGAGCTGGAGGCCGGATCAGCCGATGCCCATCAACCCGCGCTGGTTCTCACCGCCGGATTACGGCATGCCGCTGTTCTCCGACCTGTTCACTCCCCGCCAACTCGTTGCCCTAACCACCTTCTCCGACCTCGTAGCCGAGGCACGGGAGCAGGTGAAGGCCGATGCGCTCGCATGGGGGCTGGAGGATGACGGCCTGCCCCTGCGCGATGGCGGGAAGGGTGCTGGGGCCTATGCAGAAGCGGTGGGAGTGTATTTGGCGTTTGGGATTGACAAGGTGGTGGAAAACTCATCCACGCTATGTACTTGGGCAAGCAACGCCAACATGGAGATTATTAGAGGAACTTTCGGTAGACAAGCTCTTCCGATGACATGGGATTTCGCGGAAGCGAATGTTCTAGCCAGCTTCACAGGAGGAATTCTTTTCGGCATTGAGCGCATTAGTAAATCGATGGGACAATTGGCTGCGTCGGGTTCAGGGAAGCAGCGTCAGATTGATGCAGCGACCCGATTGGTTCCCCCCGAAGCACTCATTTCATCTGACCCCCCGTATTACGACAACATCGGATACGCGGACCTCTCAGATTTTTTCTACGTCTGGCTGCGGCGTTCGTTACGCTCCAGCTATCCAGACATTTTCAGCACGGTACTGGTGCCTAAGGCCGAAGAGCTTGTCGCCACACCTTATCGTCACGGTGGCAAGGTACAGGCTGAAAGCTTCTTTCTGGACGGCATGACCCAGGCAATGCAGAACATGGCAACTCAAGGCAATCCAGATTACCCGTCAGCCATCTACTACGCCTTTAAGCAGGCCGAGAGCGATGCAGTCGGTATCAGCAGCACAGGATGGGCAACCTTTCTTGAGGCCGTCATCGTAGCGGGATACAGCATCAACGGCACTTGGCCAGTACGAACAGAGAAGTCTGGGCGAATGATTGGAGTAGGTTCTAACGCCCTCGCATCATCTATCGTCATGGTCTGCCGCCCCCGCACTTCAGATGCTCTGATCACCACCCGTACCGACTTCCTGCGCGAGCTGCGGCGCGACCTTCCGGCGGCGCTGGCGGCCCTGACCAACAGCAACATCGCCCCGGTAGATATGGCGCAGGCCAGCATCGGGCCGGGCATGGCGGTCTACAGCAAGTACGCCCAGGTGCTCGAAGCCGACGGCTCACGCATGCCGGTACGGGTGGCGCTGCAACTCATCAACGCCGCGCTCGACGAGTATTTCTCCGAGCAGGAAGGCAGCCTCGACGAAGACACCCGTTTTGCCGTGACCTGGTTCGAGACCCACGGCATGACCGAGGCCAATTACGGCGACGCCGAGACGCTGGCGACGGCGCGGGGCGTGAGCGTGCAGGGCGTAGTCGATGCAGGTCTGATCGCCGCGCGGGGTGGCCGGGTGCGGCTGTTGCGCCGCGACGAGTTGCCGGAGGACTGGACGCCGAAGGCCGATAAAAATCCAACAGCCTGGGAAGCCGTGCAGCACCTGACGCGTGCGCTGGACGACGGCGGCGAGGGCCGGGCAGGCGCACTCATGGCGCAGATGGACGGCATGCTGGCCGAGTCGGCACGGGAGCTGGCCTACCGCCTGTACGGCATCTGTGAGCGCAAGGGCTGGAGCCAGGAGGGGCAGGCGTACAACGCCCTGGTGGCGAGCTGGAGCGGGGCCGCCGAGGCAGCGGTGCGGGTTGGCGTACCAAAAGGGCCGCAGCAGGAGCGGTTGTTCGGTGAGGGCAGATTGTTCGGAGAAGGGGATTGAGCCAGACACGCCCTGGGTACGTCGGCTGCTGCTCACTCTCGATGAGCTTCATTGCATCGGGTTTGAGCAGTTCCGGTTTCCGCAGCAACACGCCTCGAAAATTCAGCACACGGTGGCGTAATTTCCACCACTGCCGGGTCGTTTATGTGCCTCCTGCACGGTAATGTGCTCTGAAAAATGGTGACCCGCTCAGCACATCATTTCTGCCTCTGGCCTGTCGGCATCGAAAAATTCGTGTTGCACCAACGTTCGGCCCTGTACCCTGTACGCATATGGCGTTATCGAATCGGCAGCGGGTGCAGGGCGCGCAGGATGTATTGCTGGAAGAACTTCCCACCTTCGTCGAGAAGTCGCTGCGGCAGGCGTACGGCGAAGAATGGGTGCAGCGCGTCACGGGGCGCTTCTCCGGCGTGCCGATTGACGGGCTGGGCAAACCGCTCTGGGACATGCAGCTTCTGGTCAAGGCGATG
>JANXWI010000289.1 GCA_025351205.1 Deinococcus sp. | reverse complement strand
CCGGCCAGCAGGAGTGCCAGCCCGAATCCACACGACTTCACAGACACGGCGAGGTTCATGCAGTCAACCTACGCCCCTGTGCTGACCCTTCCCTGAATCCTCAGCGCCACTGTTCGGACAACCCGTACAGATGCCAGCGGGCGTCCACCCTGTCCATCACCGACTTGTCCATGTTGATCTTGGGCGGCCAGGGGCGCACGAAGCCTTCCTCGGGCAGCTTGCGTGCCCCGTCCCAGGCGAGCAGGTGGCCGAGCACCTGCACGTCGCGCTCGGGGTCGATGTTGTTCAGAATGGTCCACCACACGTCCTGCTCGTTGTGTACGTCTGTCTGCTCGTCGCAGATCAGCAGGTGCCGCACGCCCGCCGCCGCCGGGTGGGCCGCGAAGCTGCGGGCCAGCTCCTGCGCCTGCCCGGCCCTCGTCTTGTCGAGCGCCACGTACCAGTAGCCGTCTGCGGTCTGACGCTGGCCCAGCACGCCCTCGAAGGTGGGCAAATCGGTGCTGGCCTGCGGCACGAAGGCGGCCTCTCCCCCGCCCTGGCCCTCGTTCTGCCCCTGGCGCGAACCGATGCCCGACCCCAGCTCCTCGGCCAGTTTGCTGGTGGCGTCGATGATCAGCTTGCCGCCGTAGCTCCAGCCCCGGCTGCTGTGGTCGAGCGCGTCGGTGGGGCCACGGGTGGTCAGCGTGTCGCGCCCCGGCTGCGCCTTCTGGGCCACCACCTTCCAGACCTCGCTGAAGTTGTTGACCGGCACGCCGTCGTCGAGCACCACGATGACTTTGGCGAACATCATCTGGCCCAGCCCGAACAGGCCGTTGGCGGTCTTGTAACCCTCGCCGGGAAAACGCTTCTTGATGCTGGCGAACACGAGGTTGTGCGCCACCCCGGCGGGCGGCATGTGGTAGTCGGACAGCTCGGGCAAAATGAGCTGCGCGGCGGGCAGAAACAGGCGCTCGGAGGCTTCGATCAGGTACGCGTCCTCCATCGGCGGGCGGCCCACGATGGTCGCCGGGTACACCGGGTTGCGCCGCATGGTGATGGCCGTGACGTGAAAACGCGGGTACAGCTCCGGCAGCGTGTAGAAGCCGGTGTGGTCGCCGAATGGCCCCTCGGTCTTCCAGTCTTCCTGCGGGTCGATGTAACCTTCCAGGATGAACTCGGCGTTGGCGGGCACATCCAGATCGACTGTTATTCCTTTGACCAGCGGGTAGCGTTGACCACGCAGGAATCCCGCCAGGGCGAACTCATCCAAACCCGGAATGGGCGGCAGCGGCGCGGTGGCGGCGTAGATCAGCGCCGGGTCGCCTCCCAGGGCCACCGCGACCTCCAGCCGTCTGCCCAGGGTGCGGGCCTTTTCAAGATGCCGCGCGCCGGTCTTGTGACGCTGCCAGTGCATGCCCGTCTCGCGTGGCCCCATGACCTGCATGCGGTACATACCCATGTTGCGCTCACCGGTCTCGGGATCCTTGGTGATGACCAGCGGCAGCGTGACGAAGGGGCCGCCGTCCAGCGGCCAGCACTTGAGAATGGGAATCTTGCCCAGGTCGACCTGATCGCCGCGCCAGACGACTTCCTGCGAGGCAGCTTTTTTCACCCGGCGGGGCGGAAGGTTCATGGCGTCGCGCAGCTTGGGCAGCTGGGAAATCATGCCGCCCAGCCCTTTCGCGCCGCTCAGGTCGATCAGGTCGCGCACCCGCACCGCCAGCGCGTCGAGGCTCGGCAGGCCCAGCGACAGCGCCACCCGCTCCGGCGTGCCCAGCAAGCCGATGGCCAGCGGAAAGGGGCTGTCCTTGACGTTTTCGAACAGCAGCGCCGGGCCACCCTTTTTCACCAGCCGGTCAGCGATCTCGGTGATTTCCAGTTCACGGCTGACCGGAACTGAGACGCGCAGCAGTTCGCCGCGCTCGTCGAGCAGCTTCATGAACGATTGCAGGTCGGGAAAGGACATGCCAGAAAGTGTAGGGACTGGACATGGGCTGGATGGTACGCCTGTGTACCAGAGGGCGCAAAAGCGCCAGGGCCAGTCAGACTTGAGTCATGTACACATCATACTCAGGTGAGTATAATTGGAAGGCCATGAGCGAACCCACCCCCGAGTTCTGGAGTCCAGCACAGGCCGCCGAACACCTCAAAGCCGACCACGAAACGTCTGCTGGTTCCAAATCCTCTGACTCGGGCGGGGTGTTCGCGCCAGCCCCGCCGCCTGCACCCGCTCAACGCCCGCCCAGAGACGCCCTGCCGCTGCTGCTCACGCTGGGGCTGGCGCTGCTGGCCCACCTGTTGACGCGCGGCACGGGGGAAAACCTCGGCCTGAATACGCCGCTGATGGTTCTGGCGCTGCTCGGCTCACTGGGTCTGGCTTCCAGGCTGCGCCGCTCACAGGTCCAGGCGCCTGCCCTGCTGCTGATGACGCTGGGAAGTCTGTGTGCCGTGGGCCTGGCCTTCAACGCAGGCAACCTGATCACGTGGCTGAACGCGCTGGGCCTGCTGCTGGCGCTGGCCGTGGGGCTGGCCTA
>JANXWI010000259.1 GCA_025351205.1 Deinococcus sp. | reverse complement strand
CCGACGGCAAGGCCGCCCTGGACTACCTCCGAGACCACACCCCCGACGCCATGCTGCTCGATGTGAAGATGCCCTTCATGGACGGCTTCGAAATCTGTTCGCGCATCAAGCGCATCAAGCGGCTGCGCAACTCTCCGGTGCTGCTGCTGACCGGCTTCGACGACGACCAGACCCGTGACCACGCCAAGCTGGTGGGCGCAGACGACATCGTGTACAAGCCGCTGTCGGGCAAGAACCTGCGCGGGCGGGTCAATCAGCTGATCGAGGCCCGCAGAGGTTGACCCGACCCGCCAGCGTCAGGCCGGCCAACTGTTGAGCGAGCTAACTTTTGAGCCGGCCAACATTTAAAGCAGCCAACGTCCAGAGCAGCCGCCTTCTGTTCCACCCGCCTTCCAGGCCAAGTCAGCCTTCAGGAACCCCACCATGCCAGAACTGAATCCTCCATTCGATCCACACGCTTGGTCCGGTCTGAGGTGCTTTCAGACTCGGGCCGGTTTGAGACTGACTTGTGCCGCCCGGCGCTGCGCTGATTCCATTCGTGCCGACAGCGGCTGGATGCCCGGCGTGAGACGGCGCTGATGTCAGGCCGCGCACTCACCGGACGCTTCTTCAAGCTGCTGTTCTCGGTGCTGCTGGCGCTGCTGCTGGCCGGAGCGGGCGTGGCCGCCACCTACGGATTGAAATGGTCGCGCACCCTGCCCGACTACCGGGCGCTCGACTCGCTCAAGCTGGGGGCGGTCACCAACGTGTACGCCCGCGACGGTTCGCCCCTGGGCACCCTGATTCCCAAGATCGGCGAGACCAACGTTTCACGCACGCTCGTCTCGCTCGACGAGATCAGCCCGTTCATGACCGCTGCTCTCATCGCCAACGAGGACCGGCACTTCTTTGAGCATTACGGCCTGGACCCCAACGGCATCGCCCGGCAGTTCAGGCGCATTTCGCAGAACGAGAACCTGCAAGGCGGCAGCACGCTGACCAATCAGCTGGTCAAAAATACGCTGCTGTCGGGCTACCAGAGTGCGCGCACCGCCGAGCGCAAACTCAAGGAGTGGCTGCTGTCGGTGCAGGTCGAGCGCAGCTTCACCAAGGAAGAGATCTTGCAGGACTATCTGAACATCATCTACTGGGGCGACGGCGGCCCGGTGGAGCTGTACGGCATCTATTCGGCGGCGCAGGCGTATTTTGGAAAGACGCCCAAGCAGCTGAGCCTGGCCGAAAGCATCTATCTGACCACCCTGATTCCGGGGCCGGGCCTGTACTACCCGAACTACACCCGCCAGCGGCCCTTCATGAAGGCCCTGCTCAACCGCATGGTCGAAGACAAGTGGGTCACGCGGGCGCAGGCCGACGCCGCCTGGCGCGAGAAGCTGCAACCGCGCGGCTGGAAAATCGGCTACGACTCGCGCGGTAACGTCAACGGGGCCAAACTGGTGGACCGCTCGGCCACCTACCTGAAAGCCGTGAGCACCGCCCGCGCCCCGCATTTCATGCAGCAGGTGCAGCAGGAACTGGTGACCCGCTTCGGGCGCGAAAAGGTCTACGGCTCCGGGGGCCTGCGGGTCTACACCACCCTCGACCCGCAGGCCCAGAACGCCGTGGAAGCCGCCTCGCGCGGGGCCAGAGTACCGTACGGCACCACCCTGGCCGCCGTGGTGTCGGACCCCTACACCGGCGAGGTGCTGGGCATGGTGGGCCAGAAGCTGGTGGGCAACGCGCCGCCCGCCGACTGGAACAACGCCGCCCAGGGCCAGCGGCAGATCGGCAGCTCAATCAAGCCGCTGCTGTACACCACCGCCCTGAGCACCGGCATCGGCGAGCTGGACATATACGACGATAAAAAGGTGAGCTACCCTTGTCCGACATGCCCAACCGGAAGGTACGAACCTCAGGACTTTGAAGGTGAGTTTCAGAACCGCAGCATGACTTTACGCGAAGCCCTGGACCGTTCGCTGAACCTGCCCACCGTGCGGCTGGCCGACAAGATCGGGCTGCCCACCTTTTTTGGCAAGTTGCAGGAGCTGAACATTCCGCCCAACGACGGCACCGGGCTGGCCGCCGCGCTGGGAGCGGTGGAAACTACCCCGGTCAAGATGGCGGCCACCTACGCCCCCTTCGTGAACGGTGGCCTGTATCACGCGCCCAGATATATATCGCGGGTCACCACCGCGCGCGGCGAACTGCTGTACGACAGCGCCAGCGAGATCGGGCGCGGCCACCGGGTCTGGACGCCGCAGGTCGCCTACCTGGGTCTGGACATGATCAAGGGCGTGGTCAACGACCTGAGAAAGGTAGAGGGCGGCTTCTCGGAACCGGCCAGAATCGCGGGCTGGTCGGTGGGCGGCAAGACGGGCACCAGCACCGGCCCCAAGGACCTGTGGTTCGTGGGCGTCAACCCTTACTACGTGGGGGCCGTCTGGATCGGCAGGCAGAAGGGCGGCAACATGGGCTACACCATCTACTCGGGCGAGTGGGCACCTCCCATCTGGAAGGCCATGATGGTTCCGCTGCT
>JANXWI010000227.1 GCA_025351205.1 Deinococcus sp. | reverse complement strand
TCGAGAAGCGGATTTCCGCCTTCCAGATAAATGAAACCAGGGTCAATACCCTGCTGATTGAGCCGACGCGCCTTGCCAACAGCGCAGCGCTTGACGCCTCTGTTAGGCCCCCCCTGCCCCTCAGGGGTAGGGGGCTGGGGGGTGGGGTGACAGCAAAAGCTCAAAGCCAAAGCCCAAAAAAACCAAGCCGAACCCGCCCGCCGCGCTACCGTACCCACATGCCAACGTGGTCTGTCGTCATCCCTGCCAGAAACGAGGCCGAAACGCTGCCCGCCCTGCTGCTGGCACTGAAAGCGCAGCGTTTGCAGCCCACGGAAATCATTGTGGTGGACAACGCCAGCAGCGACGACACCGCGCAGGTGGCCGCCCAGTGCGGGGCCAGGGTGCTGCACTGCGCCCGCAAAGGCGTGGCCCACGCCCGCCAGATGGGCCTGGAACATGCGTCGGGCGACTGGATCGCCACCACCGACGCCGACTCTGTACCCGAGGTGGACTGGCTCTGGGCGCTGAACCAGGCGGCGTTGCCCGGAGTGACCGGGCTGTACGGCCCGATGCAGTTTCTGCCGCTGCCCGGACACGTCAGCCCACGGGCGGCGCGGCTGAGCGGGCTGGGCTACCGGGCCTTTCTGAGCGTCATGGCGGCCCTGGGCCGTCCCAACTGCGGCGGGGCCAACATGGCCTTCCCCCGCATGGCGGCGCTGATGAGCGGCGGCTACCCGGACGCCGAGGCCCGCGAGGACATTCTGCTGGGGGCGGCGCTGAAGCGGCTGGGCACGGTGGCGTACGTGCCGGGCGCCCTGGTTCACACCTCGGCCCGGCGCCTGGGCCGGGGCTGGGGACCGTTTCTGGGACAGCACATCAGGAACCTCGCAGGCCATACTTCCGGATATTTTGACCGCTAGCCTTGTCGTAGCTGGCTGCCTTGTCGTAAGAACCCGTCAGCAGGCCGCCGTACTCGTTGCCCGGCGAGCGCCAGCCCTGCTGCGAGAGGGATTGCAGATAGATGTCGAGCATCTGTTCGGCCATCTTCGACGAGCTGAAGCGCCGTGCAAACTGGCGTGCGCCCTGCGACATGGCCTCCATGGCCTGCGGGCCAGACAGCAGCGCGGCGCTGTGGGCGGCCAGCCCCTGCCAGTCGCCCTTGCCCACCAGCTGCCCGCTCACGCCCACCTCGACGCTGCCCAACGTGCCCTCCGCGCCCACGGCCACCACCGGCACGCCCATCGTCTGGGCCTCTGCCAGCACCAGCCCCTGCGTCTCGGTGTCGGAGCCGAACAGAAACAGTTCGGCCAGCCGGTAATACGCCCCGATGGTCGAGAGCGGTACCGAGCCGTAGAAGGTGACGTGCCCCTCCAGACCCAGGGCCACCGCCTTGTGGCGCAGGAAATCGAGCTGCGGCCCTTCGCCCAGGATCACCAGATGCGCGTCGTGAGACTTCCGAATCTCGGCCAGCGCCTGCAACACCAGTTCGTGCCGCTTCTCGAAGCCCAGCCGCCCGACGCTCAGCAGCCTGCGCGTGCCCGCAGGCCAGGGCGACACCACGTCTGGGGCCTCCCGAAGCAGCGATTCGTCGATGCCGGTGGGCAGCACCACGCTGGGGCGATAGATGCCGTAGGTGGGCAGCATGTTGCGGCTGGCCTCGGTGGGGGCCACGATCAGGTCGGCCTTGCTGTAGAAGCGCCGCACGATGCGGGTCAGCACGCCCGCGTGTTTTTCCAGGGTGCTCAGGCCGGGAATGTAGTGGGCGTAGTGTTCCAGGTGGGTATGAAAGGTCGAGACGTGCGGAATGTCCCAGCGTTTTGCCAGCCGCGCGCCCCAGAACCCGATGGCTCCGGGCGTGTGGGTATGAATCAGGTCGAACTGCCCCGATAACCTGCGCCGGGTCGGGAAGGCCAGCCGCTGCCGGGGCAGGGCCGGATGCACCATGCTGGGCAACCGCACCACGCCGTGCAGGGTTTCGGGGTCGAGGTAGTCGGGAAAACGCGGGGCCACGATCACGGCCCGGTGGCCCCGGCGGCGCAGCTCGCGCTGAAGCAGCAGCACACTGGTCGAAACGCCGTTCTGGTCGGGCAGAAACACGTCGGTCAGCAGGCCGATACGGAGGCTTCTCATGGGTTCTCCTGACCGGCCATGCGCCCTGGGAGGGAATTGGCCTGGGGCGGGCGATACAGGGGCGGGCGATACAGGCGCGGACCCGGAGCGGCCCTGCGCCCAGCGGTTTCTGCGGTCTTCATTTTGGTCCACCGCTGTTCGTGCCAGGCCGTGCGGCCAGCCGGGGCAGGAGCCGTGCAGCTTTCCGGACGAAACGACGGGGCGACGTCAGCATTGACTCCCAGAATACAGGGTTCCGCCGCCAGACGGGCGAGGTCGGGGGCGGTCAGCACAGAATCCGGTGCGGAATCCGGCCCGCAACCCGGCGCAGTGCAACTCGGTGCAGTGCAACTCGGTGCAGTGCAAATTGGTGCAGTGCAACCTGATCCAGTGCCCGGTCCGGTGCCCAGCGCAACGGCGGCAGCCGGGGGACAGTCGCCATACGGGCGGCGCAAGGCAGACCGCGCCGCAGGTGTTCGCGGAAGGAGACAGAGACGGGAAGGGGGGGTCATCATCTGGAGAAAAAAAAGAATTGGAAACATGGAGCGAGCAGCTGAAGGCCTGTAACAGGCAACAGACGAACAGTTGGGAACTCGGAGGGCACACCACTGGGTAAGCGTTTCTGGTAGGTGAGAAGGTTCCCGGTGGGCGAGAAGGTTCTGGGTGGGCAAGACGGTTCCTGGCCCAGTGTGGCAGGCGATCATGAGACACGTCTCATCTGGCCGTCCAACGGGCTGGGGACAGAAGGCGGGTTCAGGCGAGTCCTGCTGGAGACGGCCCGCTCACGGTCACTGGCCTGTCTGACCCTTGCTCTATAATGTTTGGGTCGTGTCAGGCCCACACCCACCAGTCCGGAAGAGACCGCTTCAGCCCAGGCGCGGGGCAGACGCTGTGCTCCAGGGCAGTGCGCCGCGAACGGGCATGCGGCAAACACTGGGGCTGGCTGCGGCGCTGGGGTTCGTCTTCGCTGCCGTGTGGCGCTGGCTGCCGCAGCTGCTGCATGGCCGCGCCCAGTTCGGCGTGCTGCGCGAGGGCCAGGGCGGACAGACGGCCATCGGGCTGAGTCTCAGCCTGCCAGCTCCGGCCTGCACAGATGCGGCCCCCATCGACCCGGACCTGCTGCGGGCGCTGGAAGGCACGCCCATCAGCCTGCTGGTCGGCGCAGCTGCCGCGCCCGGTGACCGGTCCGGTGTCTTTTCAGGGCAGCTCGCCGCGCTGAGCGCCGCCGGACACCAGCTCGGACTGCTGGCAGGTTCCAGCCGCCGCCTGAGGCAGGACCGGGAGGCGCTGGAGCGGCAGAGCGGGCAGGCCGTGACCCTGACGCGGCCCAGCCGGTATCACCCGCTGACCCTGCCGCGCGTCCGCAGGGCCGGTCTGCGGGCCATCTGGACCGGGCGACCCGGCACCCCACAGGCGCTGCTGGACGGGGCCGAACCGGGCGGCGTGCTGAACCTGGACGGCCTGAGCGCAGCGGAGGTGCGCTGGCTGCTGGCAGGCCTGTGGGAACGCGGGTATCAGCCAGTTCCCGTGGGTGAGCTGAAGGGGCTGCGGAGCGAGACGCTGCGGGGCCTGCTCCAGCGGCTGTACCGCCGCCTTATAGACGCCCGCTTTGACCGCGCCCACCACTCGGTGGCCCTGACCCAGCGGCCCAGGGGGCTGTTCCGCATCTCACGCCGCCCCTACGCAGGCCCGCTGCTGACCCTGCCAGACGGCTCGCAGTTCGTGGAGGGCGCGCCCGCCGCCGAGCTGCACATCTACAGCAAGCGGCTGGTGGCGCTGGCCGAGCTGAGCGCCCTGACCGGGCTGCGCGGGGTCCAGAACTCGCTGCACGACGTGGCCCAGGCACTTGAAGAACGCCCGGAGTTCCGGGACGTGCAGCTGATTTACGCCCTGACCATCTTTGCCGGGGTGCTGGGGCCGATGGGCTTTCGGAGTCAGGCGCTGCCGGACGCGCGGCAGGCCAGGGTCATGGCCGTCTTCTTCAACCTGCTGCGGGTGCTGTACGGCGCAAAAAATACCGACTCGCAGCAGCTGCTGCCCGCCGTGATCTGGATGAGCCGCTCTGAGCTGCTGGCCCGCTACGGCGCACAGAAACGGAATGCCCGCACTGCCCCAGCGGCCCGGTAACCAGGCGATCGGGCGGCCCAGCGGCTGGATGATGTACTGGCTGGATGATGTACTGGCTGGGTGATGAATTGATCGGGCGGCTCCGTATGTGCAGAATCGTATGTGCAGAACCCGGTGATCTGAGTGCTTGCCACAGCCACGCAAGTTGGCTATACTCTCTCGGCATGTGTGCAGAACCCGTCGTCGGGTACGAACAGTGTTTTCAGAGGGTGTCGAGGCGTAGCGCAGCTTGGTAGCGCACTTGGTTTGGGACCAAGGGGTCGCTGGTTCGAATCCAGTCGCCTCGACCAGAGCTGGACCACACAGACGCTGTGGGCGAGATTGGTGTAGTGGTAGCACAGCAGCCTTCCAAGCTTCTGGCCTCGGTTCGAATCCGTGATCTCGCTCCACATGGCGGCCCTCACTGTGGGGCCGTTTTTTTAGATACGGGCTACTCCGCTCTGCCACCGTTGTCCCGGCCTGTTCCCGGCGCGCACCCTCCAGAAGTCCACACGGTCTGCACCCTTAGCTCAGATGGATAGAGCAACCGCCTTCTAATGGGCACTTCCAACCGAAAATTATCCTTGTGAGACGCACCTTCTATTTATAGGGTGCGTCTCTTTACTAGTAGACTGATTATACTTACTACTATAGTTTTCAGGCACTGTAAAGCCGCAAAACTGATAGGTAGCCTCGCCACCGTTTGCACCGTAGTCCAGTGAAAAGAGCTTTCTGCACCGAGCATTCTGGTCCAATGGTCCACGAAAGGTCCACGTGGACCTTGACGACCTCGCTGTTCAGCTTCGGTTGATCTCGTTGACCGGGGGCCGTCCCTTTTCTACAGAAGGGCCACCCGCTACGGTCGTTTTTGCTTCCGCCTTCATCAGAGAAAGCCCCTCAGGGCGCAGAAAACAGGTTGTGGCGCAAAACTACCGTTGAGCAACCACGCTCCCTTTTGTTGTCTTTTTTCTACCCGTCAATCTCCATTTTCCTGCCCTTTTCTTTCAACTTAACTGTTGGGTCCAGCAGACACTGTGGTCATGAAACCCAACATCGAAATCACCCCGGCCCGCCCCCTGTCCTCCACCTCCGAGATCACCGACCTTCTGGTCCGCATCACCCCCGCCCCCGAAGAAGTGCAGACCCCGCGCCCGCCGCTCGACCTAGCGGTGGTCATCGACATCAGCGGCAGCATGCGGGGTCTGCCCCTCCAGCTCGCCAAAGAGGCGGTGGTGCTGGTCAACCAGACCCTGAGTCCCGAGGACCGGCTGTCTGTGGTGACCTTCAACAGCGGCGTGCAGGTGGTGATGCCGCTCCAGAAGATCGGCCCAGTGGAACGCCTAAAGCGGATGCTCGACCGCCTGCACGCCGGGGGCAGCACGGCGCTGCATGGCGGCTGGCAGCTCGGATCGGCCCTGCTCCAGGGAGACGCCATTCCCGGCAACCTGCCCAGGGTGCTGCTGCTCACCGATGGCCGTGCCAACGTCGGCGTGACCCAGCCGCTGTCCATCGCCGCTGACGTTGCGCTGGCGCTGTCCCGCAGTGTCAGCACCAGCACGGTGGGCGTCGGGATGCGCTACGACGAGCGGGTCCTGGAATCCATCGCCGGATCGGGAGACGGCAACTACCATTTCGCCGAAACGCCCGAGGCGCTGCCGGGCATCTTTGAGGCGGAGCTGGAGAGCCTGCGAAGCACCGTGGGCCGCCTCGCCAGCCTGGGGATCGACGGCGTGGAGACCGTGGACGTGCTGAATGACCTGCGCACCCTGCCCACAGGCCGCCTGGCGTTGCCGCCGCTGCGGGCTGAGCGTTCACTCGACCTACTGCTGCGGGTTAAGGCCACGGCGGGGCAGACGCTGGGCCTGCGGCTGGCCTGGACGGATGCCTGGGACCACCGCCAGACACACCGCGTCTCCTTCGACCTGCCACTGGCCGGGACGGGCGATGGGGCGGGCGAGCACCCCGAGGTGGTGCGGGTGCGGGCCGGGCTGCTGGCCGCCAGGGCGCAGCGGGAGGTGGCGAAGCTCGCCGACGCGGGCAAGCTGGACGAGGCGCTGGTCACCCTGAGCCGCAGTAAAACCCAGCTGGAGCTGAGCATCGGCAGGGGTCTCGACCTCGGGGCCGAGCTGGA
>JANXWI010000204.1 GCA_025351205.1 Deinococcus sp. | reverse complement strand
TTTCAGTTAGACGGTCCACCTCTACACCACCACCGATCATGGTAAACCTGATCTGTGGTGCAGATTCTTGCAGTAATGTGGCCGCTTCCAATACAACGTCCAATGCCTGTGCTTTACCCATCGTACCTGCAAAAACCACATTAAATTTACCATCGAAACCCAATTCTTCGGCACGATTTACATTATAAGCTGGGATCTGAATCTGACTCTCATCTGTCCAATTAGGAATGATTGTCAACTTATAGTCTGGAACACCACGTTCGATCAGCTTTTCTTTGAAACCGTCAGACAACACCACCACCTGAGCAGCGCTGCGGTAAAGCTTATTCATCCAGCGGTCAACAGCTTGTAAAATCCAGGCACGGCTCATCATACCTGTTGCCGCGAGTGTATCGGGCCACAGGTCCTGAATATCATAGATAAACGGAACACCCTTAAGTGTTTTCAGGGCTATCGCCACAAGACCAACGGTAGCAGGGGGATGATACACATAGGCTACATCTGGGCGCTTGAGAAACAGGCCTGCCACAGTGGCCGACGCAGCAAACGACACGTAGTTGAGCGCGCGTTTCACTCCAGACAGATCGTGACTGGGATACAACGGAACGCGTGTTACAGGAATTCCGTCCATGTATTCCCGCTGAAAAGGTCGAATACGGTAACCGGGGTAGATCTTCCCTCCGGGGTAGTTGGGAAATCCTGTCAGTACCTCGACCTCGTGCCCCTGACGACGAAGTTCCTGAGCAAACAAAAGACCCTTGAAGGTCGGCTCAGGGTCGAACCACTGCGTGATCAACAGTACGCGCATACCTCGACCTAACCTTTCCGCCAGACCACACGGTTTACGTAGTCAGTATAGCTCTGAATGATCCTCAACACCTTGTCGGAAACATTCGGCATGCTGTAATCGGCGACCGACCTCAGCAGGCGCTGCTCACCGCGAGGCTGGTCTTCCAGAATACGCAGCCCCTGCATGATCCGTTCCGGAGCCAACCCCACCATCATGACGCTGCCCTCTTCCATAGCTTCAGGGCGTTCGTGCGCCTCGCGGATATTCAAGGCCGGAAAGTTCAGGATGCTCGACTCCTCACTGATGGTGCCGCTGTCGGACAGCACCGCGCGGGCATGCATCTGGAGGTGAACATAGTCGTGAAAGCCGAGCGGCTTTAACAATTCAACGTTTTTATGGAAGGTCAATCCCCTGGCGTCGATCTGCTTCTGGGTCCGTGGATGGGTGGAGACGATGACGCGGCGGCCATACACTTTTGCAATGGTATTCAGCGACGCCGCCAGGTGTTCTATGTTCATGTCCGATTCGATGTTTTCTTCGCGGTGGGCGCTGACCACGAAGTATTCTCCGGCGGCCAGTTGCAGGCGCTGCATCACGTCCGACGCCTCTATCTGGGGTAAATAGTGATTCAGCACCTCGAACATCGGGCTGCCGGTCTTGATGATTCGGTCAGGTAAAAGGCCTTCCCGCAGCAGGTATTCGCGGGCAATGTCGCTGTAGGTCAGGTTGATGTCACTGGTATGATCAACGATTTTGCGGTTGGTTTCTTCAGGCACACGCTGATCAAAACAGCGGTTACCAGCTTCCATGTGAAAGATAGGAATCTTGCGGCGCTTGGCTGAAATGGCAGACAGACAGCTGTTGGTGTCACCCAGAATAAGCACAGCGTCGGGTTGCTCCTGCGCCAGCACGGCGTCCACCTTGATCAGAATGTTGCCGATGGTCTCAGCCGCCGTCCCGGTGGCCGCGTTCAGAAAATGATCGGGCCTGCGAACACCCAGGTCGTTGAAGAAGATTTCGTTCAGCTCGTAATCATAATTCTGACCTGTGTGGACTATGACGTGATCGGTGTACTGATCCAGCTTTGCGAGAACGCGGGAAAGGCGGATGATTTCCGGGCGGGTTCCCATCACCGTCATGACTTTAAGGCGTGATTTGAGAGGGGTCTGCTGGAGACTCATACGGGTTCCACCAGTTCGGCCACCGTGTCGGGATTGGCAGGATCGAAGAGTTCATGCGTCCAGAAGAGGGTGCTGAGGGTCTCCGCACCAACGTTTGTGATGTTGTGGGTGTGTAGGGTGGGAATATCGACGTAGCTGGGCTGGTCACCGGAGACCCGGAAGGTCTGGACCTCGTGGCCGAACAGATGCCGCAGCCTGATCTCAGCCTCACCGCCTGTGACCAGGAACCGTTCGACCTTGCGGGTGTGATAGTGGTTGCCGCGCGTGACGCCTGGAAGCGTGGTGGACATGAAACTCTGCCCCCCGTTGGGACTCTTGACGGCCTCGAACAGGCTGCCGCGCGGGTCGGTGTGAAGCGTCAGGCGCACCGGGTAGTGTTGCGGATACAGGTACGAGCGGAAGGTGTTGAACAGGTCCCGCCGGAGGTCTTCTCTCAGGTCGGGGATGATGTGCTGCCCGTACAGTTCCCGCATTCCTTTCAGCGTGTCAAGAAGCGCGTAAACCGTCAGGCTGTGCCCCTTTATGCGTACGTTGCCCACGACCTCATCCCGGATCATGACTTCCATCCGGCGGGCCACCTCCTGAGCATGAATCTGCTCGGTGGGAGCGTCGTTGTGCGGCGTAGGGGTTTCACCTGTTGCAAGCTGATGGCAGAAGGTAGAGACCACCGAGTTGTAGAAGGGTTTTCCTCCTTCGCCAAATACGCCCGGCAGGATGACATTTGTAAATTTGCCCCCACTGCCAGTCGCCCAGGCTTCCAACAGGCTGGCAACCTCACGCTTGGAAGCTCCATAAGGTGTGTCGCGCTCGATATGGGTTGAGGATGAGAACAGGACCTGTGCCTGGCCGCCAGTCTCCTCAAGCGCCGTCACAAGCTGCCGGGCCAGAGCGACGTTGGTTGCGGCTACAACCAGATCATCTCCCCTGTTCATTCCTGCCAGATGAATGACGACGTCGCAGCCTTCCACAAACGTGGTCAGCGCGCCTGTCTCGAAGGTCTGGCGTCCTGCTGTTTTGACCTTCATTCCGAGAATGCTGTGCAGGTAGGCACGGACATGAGTGCCGAGCAGACCATCCGCACCCGTCACGCCCACAATCATCGTGTTGCGCTCTGCCAGGACGCCAACTCTCGCTGTACGTCCGGCAAAGAAAGCAGAAGGGCTTCCACCTGCGCCACCGAAAGCCGCTCGGTGTTATGCGAAGTGTAATCATCTAGAGTGGACTCCTCGGTGCTTCCCTCGGTGAAATACTTGGCGTAGTTCAGGTCACGGTCATCCATCGAGACGCGCAGATAATCTCCCATGTCCTGAGACTGGGCAATCTCGCCCGCCGTTGCTAGAGTCTCAAACAGCTTCTCGGCGTGGCGTGTGCCAATCACCTGTACAGGTACGTCGGATTTGAACAGATTGGTGAGTGCCTGGGCGAGGTCGGCAACCGTACAGGCAGGAGCCTTCCGCACGAAGATGTCACCCTGCTGTGCATGCTCGAAAGCGAACAGCACCAGGTCGATGGCGCTACGGAGCGACAGCAGAAACCGGGTCATGTCGGGATCGGTGACCGTAAGCGGCTTGCCCTGCTTGATCTGGTCTATAAACAGTGGAATAACCGAGCCGCGTGAATACATCACGTTGCCGTAACGCACGCTCGAAATCATGGTGGCACCTGTATCGAGGCGACGGGCAGCGGCGGTAGCAATCTTTTCCATCATGCCCTTGCTCATGCCCATAGCATTGACCGGGAATACGGCCTTGTCGGTGCTCAGACAGACCAGCGATTTGATGCGGTGGGCGATGGCTGATTCGACCACATTGTGACTGCCCACGATGTTGGTCAGCACCGCCTGCATAGGGAAGAATTCGCAGGAAGGCACCTGCTTTAGAGCCGCAGCATGAAAGGCCAGATCCACTCCCTCCATTGCCTGATCAACGCTATTGCGGTCTCTAACATCGCCAATATAAAACTTGACTTTTGGGTTATTAAGTTTGATACGCATGTGCTCTTGCTTTAGCTCGTCACGACTGAAGATGCGAACTTCTTTTACATCCGTGTCTTTGATGAGCTGTAACAATTCATTGCCGAAAGAGCCAGTACCGCCAGTAATGAGGATTGTCATGTCATGCAAGTCGGAATAATTTACACTACTCATCTGCTTCTCCCTTTCAAACTAAATCGGTACTTTTCCTGCCTTGAGTAAAACCAATAAACAATAATACAGAAAAAGGAAAAAAGGGAATCTATAGAGACTGCAATTTGATTATTTGCAGATAAAAACATAGATACTGTTGCCATGGAGCTAAAAACAGTACTAGCTAATATAGATCTTTTTAAAACAGCTTCTTTCCAAGACAATGCAGTTAGAAAACCAACAATGCTTAGAACAAAAGGCACCAGCCAAAAGCTTACATCTGAAGCCCACCATGTGTAAGCACTAGACCACCGTATCTTATCATCCCATCCCTTTAATTTATTCTTCTGAATGTAGCTTTTCTCGATATATGACTGGCCAGCTAGACTTGCACCTAGATCACTGAGAACGGGCGAAGTGCCGAATGGGAATACACTCGTAAATTGGCTTGTCATCGCAAGGCTTAATCCATAGTACCCCTGGCTCGTGTACGCGCTTGCAATAGCATACGCATAATAAATCTCAGACAAAACACCATCGCCTTGCACAGTTGAACAAACGTTTTGTTCTTCAAAACATATTTGCTGACTGCCGTTCATCCGATCTAATTTACGTTGAGCGAAAATTCCCAAAAAACTAATTACTATCAGAAGTGTTATCGTAAATAAGCTCAAAGATTTAATAATTGGTAAAATATTTCCTTTCTTTATGTTTTGAAGTTTTGAAAAGTAATTTATGGCGATTGAAGCGAATACAATAAGCATAACATCAAAAACTTCTTTATCTGTGCCACGGAATACAGAAAACAATATCCAAAATGTATAAAGTATACACAGCATAATCCTATCTCTTATTTTTATCTTCGAGAAATTTAATGTTGCGAATACTAAACTGACTAAGATTAATGGTTGAAGCAATACTTTTACTGCTACAAACGGAAGACGTGATAATCTATTGTTTTTCACATACTCCAGAGTAGAATAGTAATTATCGCTTTGGTTAGCGGCGATTCTATTTATATCCCAGAAGTAGTGTCCTGTATAAAAATAAATTGAAAGTGCAAAAATTATAATGCTCACTAGTAATAGCGTCTTTATATATCTCGATAACCAATTTGCTTTAATAGGAGTGCCAATTTTAAATTTTAATCCTAAAAAGTAACCCAAAATATACAATAGTAGATTAAAAACCATGAAAATACTTATCTCATATATGTTATATATATCCCATCTAAATGGCCCGTAAAGAAAAACCATATATGTTAAGACGTTATAGATACTAAAAAATATCATAGGACTATAAAATTTTATCATTTACTTATCTACTTTCGCAAGAATTTTTATTTTTTTAGCTACTTCATCGACCACCATATTTTCCAAAAAATAGTTTTTCCCATTTTTCCCTAGCTCGACTCTATCTTCTCTTTTAAGCAAACAATTGATTGTAGAAGCAATTTCTCTAGGATTTTCCGAATAGCAGGCTTTACCGGATTGAGTTTGTAGTTCAATAAAATTACCAAAGTCAGACCCGGGCTCAGTAATCGCAATTACCGGTAATTCTGCTTTAAAATAATCAATCACTTTAGATGGAAAGCTGTTTGTTTTGGTAGTTGTTGATGTAACAATAATACCAAGATCATAGCTTTTGATCTCTTCAAGATAGTCTTCTCTTGACAATCTTCCCAGCAATTCTACATTAGCATATTTATTTTCAACTATCTTTTCTTGTAATGACTCAAATAACTCCCCATCGCCAATTATCCTTAAGACAACATTTTCATCTAAATATGGGGAGGCATCGATGACACTCTCGATATTTCTTCCACGGATCAATTGGCCACCAAAGACGCATATCTTTTTGTTATCTCTACGAATGTATTTAAATTCTCCCAAATTTTTTGTATCTCCCCATATTGGGATTGTAACAACACGAGAATGCAAGTTAAAGGGATAAATATTATTAAATTGTTTTATATTACAGTCAGACATGAGTGCAATCGAATTCATTCTACTTAAAAGTAAGTTTTCCATTTTCTGAAGAATTAAACCCATCTTACCTTTCGATATTAAGCTAAGTTGTATTTGATGGTAAGGAAAGA
>JANXWI010000171.1 GCA_025351205.1 Deinococcus sp. | reverse complement strand
TCAAGGGGGAGGGGCTAAAATCTTGCTCACGTTTATCGGCGTTGAATTTCTCGTTTCGGAAACCATTCGCATCATTGCCATTTTCAGTGCAGGACGCCTGTTGATTCACTAAGCGCCTCGCCTCCAACATACGTCCCCAGCACGCCGATCTCGCCGGGGGCTGGATGGCTCAGCGGGTCGGCGTCCAGCACCGTAAGGTCGGCCCATTTGCCCACCTCCAGGCTGCCCCGGTTGCCCTCGTCGCCCTGGGCAAGCGCCCCGCCCAGGGTGTAGGCGCGCAGGGCTTCGAGCGCCGTGATTTCCTGCCCCGGCGTCATCGGCTGCTGCACGGCGGCCTGAAGCCCGGACAGCGGGCGCACCTCGCGCACCACCGGGCCGTCGGAGCTGAGCGCCACGTTCAGCCCGGCGTCCAGCATGGAGCGCAGCGGATAGGTGCGTGGCAGGTATTCGGGCGGCAGGTAGCGCTCGAAGTTGCCGCGCAGCTCGCTCAGGAAGATGGCCTGCGGCACGGCGTGAACCCCCAGCGCGGCGGCGCGTTCCAGGTCGCGGGGGCCGGGCAGCCCGAAATGCTCGATGCGGTGCCGGACGTGGCCCGGATGCTCGCGTTCCAGGCGCTCGTAGACGCCCAGCAGCTGATCGAGCGCCCGGTCCCCGATGGCGTGCGCCCCGATGCGCCAGCCCGCCGTGTGCGCCTCCTCGGCCAGGGTGTACAGCTCCTCGGCCTCGAAGCGCAGAAACCCGCGTGTGGGCGCTGGCGTGTTACGGTAGTCCACCGAGAGCGCCGCCGTGGCCCCGCTCAGGCCGCCGTCGGTGAAGAACTTGACGCTGTCGCAGCGCAGCCGGTCTGAGACGAACATCTCGGGCAGCCCATAGGTCTCGTTTCCCCCGTCCGGGCGGCGGATGTACAGCAGGTTCACCCGGATCGGCAGCTCGCCGCGCCGTTCCAGCGCCCGGTAGGCGGCGTACAGCGGCGGGTCCACGGCGGGGTCGGTCACGCTGGTCAACCCCAGCGAGGCCAGGTAGTTCAGCCCCGCCAGCACCCAGCGCTCGTATTGCGCGGCGTCCGGCACCGGCATGGCCGGGGTCAGCAGGCCGTAGGCGGTCTCGTACAGCAGCCCCGCCTCGAACTGAATCTCGCCTCCCCCCGGCGCGGAGGTCGCCGGGCCGATCCGGGCCGCCGTCAGCGCCGCCGTGTTGACCGCGTGAATGTGGGCGCAGGTACGGGTCAGCAGCACCGGATTGTCCGGGGCCGCGTCGTCCAGGCCGCTCCGGGTCGGTCCCTCACCGTTCATCAGCGCCTCGTTCCAGCCGCGCCCGATCAGCCATTCGCCCGCCCTTAAGGTGGCCGCCCGCTCCGTTACTCTGGCGTACAGTTCGCTCAGATCGGTGGTGCCGCGCAGGTCGAGGCTGGTGGTGCGCAACTGCCCGACCTTCCAGACGTGAATATGGGCGTCGTTCAGGCCCGGCGTCACCACCGCGCCGCCCAGATCACGCGTGGCCGCCGCCGGACCGGCCTGCCGCCTGACCTCCTCCAGCGTGCCGACAGCCGCGATTCGCCCGTCCCGGATCAGCAGCGCCGACGCCTCACTGTCATCAGCGTCCAGCGTCAGAAAGCGTGCGCCGTGCAGCAGCAGCTCGCTCATTGCGCCGCTCCGCGTTCGGGCCAGCCCAGGTCCGGGTTGCGCCACACGATAAACACCCCGTAATTGCGGCAGCTCGGGTCGTCCAGATAGTCCGGGATGATGCCCCAGACCCGGTAGTGCCGCCGCAGCTGCACGCTCAGCACCGGGTCCTGCAACTCGTTCAGAACCACCCGGTACACGTATTCCTCGATGGGCATGGCGTGGGCGTGCCGCCCGTAGCCCTTGGGCATCGCCCCGGCCACGTGCCCGCGCAGGCCGAGCCGCCGCACCAGCGCCTGCCGCGCCGAGTACAGCAACGTGCTCAGGCCCTGGCCCCGGTACCCTGGGTGAACGCCGATGTCCGCGCCGTACAGCCACTCGCCCTGCGGCTGGTGGGTGCTGAGCGTGTTGTCGCCCACCTCCTGCATGTACGGGTGCGCGTAGCGGGCGAAATCGACGTTCATCCGCAGATCGGTGCTGCACGCCGCGACCCGTTCCTGTACGTTGTCCCAGACGGCAAACTGGCCTTCCGCGAAGACGAGCTGATGCTGCCGGTAATGCTCCGGTCCCATCAGCTCGGCCTCACTCAGCTCGGGAAAGCAGGCGCGCTGCACCGCCGTCAGTCCCTCGGCCATCCAGGGCTGCGACTGCACCACCACGAACCTGCCGTCCTGGCTGCTGGAAACGGCTTTCAGTTCCTGTATTCCGTTCATGCCGACCTGCTCATATCATCCCGTTCATGCCAGTACGGGCTGAGCCTGTTCGCGGTACACCTCGCGCACCACCTCGGCCACCACGTTCAGCGCCTCGTCCAGCTCGTCCTGCGGAATGTTCAGGGCGGGCAGAAAGCGCACGGCGTTGGTGTACAGGCCCGCCCGCATCACGATCACGCCGCGCTTGAAGCTGCGCCCTACGATCTCCAGCACCAGTTCCGGCCAGGGCGTCTTGGCTGCGCCGCTGTCGGGGTGGACGAACTCGATGGCCATCATGCCGCCCAGGCCACGAATGTCGCCCAGCGCGGGCACGTCACGCTGCACCGCCCCGAAGACCCGCCGCACGCTGGCCTCGATGCGCGCCCCGCCCGCCAGAAACTCCGGGTCGGTCAGCAGCTCCAGGCTGGCGACAGCGGCGGCGCAGGCCAGCGGCCCCCCGCCGTAGGTGCTGCCCACCGCGCCCAGGTGCGGCGCGTCCATGATCTCGGCGCGTCCCGTCACCGCGCTGATCGGCAGCCCCGACCCCAGGCTCTTGGCGACGATCACCATGTCGGGCACCACCCCGCTGTGCTCGATGGCGAACAGCTTGCCGGTGCGCCCGGAACCGCTCTGGATCTCGTCGGCGATCATCACGGCGCCCACCCGGTCACAGATCTCGCGCACCTTGCGCAGGAATGCGTACGGAATTGGCATGATGCCGCCCTCGCCCAGAACCGGCTCGATCACGATGGCCGCAATCGCTGAGCCGTCGATGTAGGCGGTCAGGGCGTGTTCCAGCTGGTCACAGCTCCAGGCCAGGTAGCCTTCCGGCGTCATGCCCGGCGGCACGCGGTACATGTTGGGCAGCGGCAGGCGGTAGATCTCCGGCGAGAACGGCCCCATGTTGCGCTTGAACAGGCCGTACTTGCTGGTCATGGCCATGGTCAGGTTGGTGCGCCCGTGGTAGGCCCCCTCGAACACGATGATGCCCGAGCGCCCGGTGAAGTAGCGCGCGATCTTGACGGCATTTTCAACCGCCTCCGCGCCGCCGTTGGCCAGGATGGTCTTCTTCCTGAAGTCGCCCGGCGCGTGCGCGTTGAGCATCTCCGCCACCTTCGCGTAGTTGTCGTGGTTGACCACCAGCATGCCCGGATTGAGGGTCTGCGCGGCCTGCTCGGTCACGGCCTTGACCACATGCGGGTGGTTATGGCCGGTGGCCAGCACCCCGATGCCGCCGATCAGGTCGATGATGGTGTTGCCGTCCACGTCGGTGATCAGCGAACCGAGCGCCGACTGCACGCCCAGCGGCACGGTCTGGCCGAGCGACGCCGTGACGTGTTCCTTGCGCCGGGCCTGAAGTTCCTGACTGCGCGGGCCGGGGAGTGCGGTAACGAGATTGATAGCGGTCATGGCAAACCTCCTGGGAAATTGAAAATCTTTAGGTGTTCCCCTCGCCCCCTGCGGGTAACTGGTACAGCCCGAAGGGAGGGGCGCTGCAAAGCAGCGGGTTGAGGGGGCGACGCGGTGACTAAACTTTACCCTCCGGCAATCGCCGCCTCCAGCGCCTGACCCAGAATCGCCAGCCCCTCGTCCAGGTCACGGTCCTCGGCGGTCAGCGGCACCAGAATCCGGATCACCGAGGCGTACATTCCGGCCTTGAGCAGCAGCAGTCCACGCTCACGGGCCGCCTCGACCACCCGCTGCGCCAAGGCGGTGGCGGGCACCTTGCTGTGCGGGTCTTCCACCAGCTCGAAGGCCAGCATGGCTCCCAGGCCGCGCACCTCGCCGATGTGCGTGGGAAAGCGGGCGGCCAGCGCGTCCAACCCGGCCTTCAGGCGCTCGCCCAGGCGCACGGCGCGGCCCAGCAGGTCGTCTTCATCGAAGATGTCCAGCACCGCGTGGGCGGCGGCGCAGGCCAGCGGGTTGCCCGCGTAGGTGCCGCCCAGGCCGCCGGGCAGGGGCGCGTCCACGATCTCGGCCCGCCCGATCACGCCCGACAGCGGCACTCCCCCGCCGATGCTCTTGGCAAAGGGGATCAGGTCGGGTTCAGCCCCGCTCTGCTCGATGGCAAAAAATGTCCCGGTGCGCCCGATGCCGCTCTGCACCTCGTCGGCGATGAACACGGTGCCGTGCTGGGTACACAGCTCGCGCAGGCCGCGCAGGAACTCCGGCGGCATCGTCAGGAAGCCGCCCTCTCCCATCACGGGTTCGATGATGATGGCCGCCACCTGCGCCGGGTCCACGCCGGTACGCAGCAGCTCGCGCAGACCCTCCAGCGCCTGTTCGCTGCTCACGCCCCGGTACGGGTAGGGCGCGGGGGCGTGGTAGATTTCCGGCGCGAACGGGCCGAAGTTCTGCTTGTAGTAGCTCGCTTTTCCGGTCAGGCTCATGCCCATCAGGGTGCGCCCGTGAAACGAGTGCGTGAACGAGATCACTGCCGGGCGGCCCGTATAGCTGCGGGCCATCTTGATGGCGTTCTCGGTGGCCTCCACGCCGGTGGTGAACAGCGCCCCCTTGACCGCCCCGGCCATCGGCGCGCGCAGAGCAAGGCGGCGGCACAGATCGACGTAACCCGGATACATGGCCACCTGAAAGCAGGTGTGTAGAAACAGCTCGGCCTGCTCACGCACGGCGGCCACCACGCGCGGGTGGTTGTGGCCCACGTTCAGCACCCCGATGCCGCCCACGAAATCAATGTACTCGCGGCCAGCCGTGTCCCACAGCCGGGCATTCTCGGCCCGCGCGGTCACGACTGGGTGGGCGTTGGACACGCCCCGCGCCACGTAGGTCTGGCGGTCTTGCAGCAGGGTTGCCTGGGTGTCTGCCGCTTTGACGGGTTCCATGATGGTCATGCTCTCATTCTCCTTGTGGGGGCGGGGGGTGGCGAAATGAACAGGATGGACAGGTTCATCTGGCGAGGTTTGAAACTCAACCGGAACTCAATTTAAAAAGCGGCTCGTATGAACTTCGTTTTCCGGATTCACGGTCTTTTCTCGCGACGTCATCTGTCCTCCTGACCAGCTTTGCTTTCCCGGCGGCGCTGGCCGTTTCCGCCGTGAGCGGAGACCCGCTAGACCACGGCCTCGTCGTACTCGATGGGCACGTACACGTCGGGCGCGCCCCGTTTGAAGACCGCCCTGGTCAGCAGGAACATCAGCGGGCCAGCCAGCAGCAGGCCGCCCGCCAGCTTCAGGAAGGCTGGCCCCTGACTCTGGTAGGTCCCGACAACCGCCACCACCGTGATGGTCACGGGCAGCGCTGAAATCAGCACCACGCTTGCCAGCCCGCCAGGAATCTTGAAGGGGCGGCGCATGCGCGGCTCGGTGATTCTCAGGGCGATCAGGGCCGCGAACTGGAGCAGCAGCGACACGCCGTACAGCATCACGGTGGTGATGGCCAGCGACACGAAGGCCGAGGTGGCCAGCGCCGCGTAGATCACGGCGCACACGATGATCGAGGCCACCGGGGTGCCGTACTTCGGGTGGCGGGTGGTCATGAAGGCGGGCAGGTACTTGTCGGCGGCCAGCGTGGCGGGAATCCGGCTGTTGCTCATGATCATGGCGTTGAACAGGCCCGCCGCGCAGAACATGCCGCCTATCGCCACCCAGATGCCCAGCCACTTCCCGCCGACAGCCGTGGCGAGTTCCGGAAACGCGGCGGTGTCGCCCCAGGTCTTCCAGTCCACACCTGAAGTCAGACCGGCCAGGACCGGCAGCAGGTAGGCCAGAATGATCAGCGGCACGGCGATCAGCATGGCCTTCGGAATCACCTTGAGCGGGTTGGTGATCTCGTCGAGCACCGTACTCACGCTGTCCCAGCCCAGAAAGTTGTACAGCACCACGAACAGCCCCACCCCGAAGGCCCCCAGCAGCCCGGTGCCCGGCGGCGTGATGGGCAGGGCGACGTTGACCGGATGGGCGATCCACCTGAAGAGCGCCAGGACGATCATCACGATGAACGGCGTGAGCACCATCGCGGCAAACAGCTTGCTGCTGTCGCCTACCGCGTGTGCCCCGCGCACGTTGAGGAACACGAAGGCGATGATCAGCGCCACCACCACCAGCCATTTCAGCAGCGGCTGGGTGTCGAGCGCCGTGATCCCGAAGGCCAGGTTCAGAAAGCTGCTGGTGTAGGTGGCGAACAGCACCCCGAAGCTGGCCGCGATCACCACGCCGTACAGCCAGCTGCTCCAGCCCTGCATGAAGGCCCAGAACGGCCCCAGGCCGCGTTTAACCCAGGAGTAATAGCCGCCCGCCACCGGCATGGCCGTGGCGAGTTCGGTGACCATCAGTACGGTGGGAACGCTGTAAATAAAGGGCGTCACCAGGATCAGGATCAGGGCCATGCCCGGCCCGCTCGACGCGATCAGTGGCTCGATGCCGAAGGCCCCGCCCGCCACGGCGAAGTAGATCACCATGATCACGCCCCACAGCCCCAGCTTCCTGACCTGCACTCCTGAAGTGGCCTGCGCTCCCGACGCTGTTCCTGACGATACTCCTGACGATACTCCCGACGCTGTTCCTGACGATACTCCTGACGATTCAGTGCCTTTCTGTATCATGCTGCGGCCTCTCTGGTGTCAAGCGGATAAAAGATCGGGGCCATCAACGGAGGCGGGACAGACCGGAATGCCCGGCCTTTCGCTTTTCTGAACACAGCACCCGGACTGCCCCGGACGCTGCTGACTGACGCTTGAATCCCATCATACAACCTGACCTGCCCCTGACTGATATAGAGAAGACAGACAAAAGATGGCCTCTTTTTTGTGACATACTGACAGCAGATGAGAACCACAGGCAGGGCTGCGCGGCTGCACACGGTTGACCCGTACACGCTGTCCGGACAGTCGGCGCGCGCTCACGGCTGGTGCCTGCCGTTCACGGTTTTTCCGGAGACGCGCCGTGCGACTGGCTGAGGTGCTCGCCCTGCCGATCTGCCAGGACGCTCGGCTGGTAGCTCCCGGCCCCAAGGGTGCGCCTTCAGGCCGCGCCGATCTGAGCAGGCGGGTGGAACTGGCCCACGTCATCGACGTGCCGGAAGCCGAGCGCTGGGTGGGGGCGCACACCCTGGTGCTGACCACCGGACTGTCGTGGCCCAGGCGCGGCGCGGCGCTGCGGGAGGTGGGCGAACGCCTGGCCCGCAGGCAGCCCGCCGCCGTGATGCTGGCGGTGCCCGGACCTTTTCGCGCCTTTCCCGCCGAGGTGGCGCGCGCGCTGTATACCGCCGGAATCCCGGCGCTGACGCTGCCCTACGAGGTGCCGTTCGTGCAGGTGGTGCAGGCCGTGCAGCAGGAACGGGTGCGCGAACAGTCGGCCCTGCTGCTGCGGAGCGAGGCCATTCACCGGGCGCTGACCCAGGCCGCCCTGAACGGGGGTCTGGACGACGTGGTGCAGACGCTGGCGCACCATCTGGGCCGCCCTGTGGCGATGGTTGACGTGAACGGCGAGATGCTGAGCTTCCAGGATTCAGGCGGCGTGTCTGTGATCGGGACGGCCCTTCCTCCGGCTGCCACGGTGCGCCGGATGCTGGAGCGCCCCGGCGGCGCGCCCCGCCGGGTGAGCGCAAAGGGGAGCGGAGTGGGCAGCCTGCTCGCCCCCGTGATGCTGCGTGGACAGCGGGTGGCCGGGCTGTGGATCGCAGCGCAGGCAGGAGCAGACGTTCATACGGACGGGCCTGCCAGAATGCCGAGTGAGAGTGTATCCAACGACAGTGTGTCCAACGACAGTGTGTTCAATGACAGCGCCGTGACACACGCATTCCCAGCCGACTTCAACGCAGCCGACTTCAGCGCAGCCGACTCTCAGGCATCCGTCCTCCAGGCAACCGACTCGCAGGCCAGCGACTTTGCCGCCGACCTTGAGCGGCGCTCCATCGAACACGCCTGCACTGTGGCGGCCCTGCTGCTGCTGGCCCAGCGTGAACTCGAAGCGCGTGAGCAGCAGCTCGGCTACGCCTTCGTGGATACGCTGCTGGAGGGCCGCTTCGTGCCGGAGCCGCTGGCGCTGGAACGTGCCCGGCGGCTGGGCTTCGACGAGCAGGGCGTGTATACGGTGGGCCTGCTCAGCCTCAGCGGACCGTTGCCGCTGTCTCTGGACGGGGTGAGCCGCCGCGAGCGACTGGCCGGGCAGGTGCGTGACACGCTGCTGGCGCTGGGGTCAGTGTCACCAAGGTCTGCATCGCCGGGAGCCGCGTCATCCAGAGCCGCGAAGTCGGTGGCCCTGCTGAGCGTGGGCCTG
>JANXWI010000156.1 GCA_025351205.1 Deinococcus sp. | reverse complement strand
GCCCGCGTGGACGACATCGTGTACACCGGGGCCGAGAACCAGTATCTGCTTCAGGCGTCGGGGCAGTCGCTGGTGGCCTTTCAGCTCAACGCCGACATCGGGGCCGACGAGGATTTCGATTACGACGAGGAGGTGGCGCTGTACCTGCCGCCGGAGAGTCTGGTGGTGCTGCAAGATGGATAACAAGTCAGATGTTGGATGTGGATTTTCGCCTGTGGTAATGGCGAAAGCACTTTGTCATATTGTCAGAGTCCATGTCAACAACGGTCCGGACAGTTTCCCGATTCTGGATGCAGCAAATCAGGAAAACGTCGTTTGGGATGCCCAGCCTGCTCACCCCCTCCCAACCTCCCCCCTCAAGGGGGAGGGGCTAAAAACGCTGTATTTATCGGTGTTAGGTCTCCCGTTTTGGAAACCGTCCGAACCATTGATCAACAGAGTCCATATCAATTTGGTCGCCTTTGCTCCCTCACCCTTGAGCGGGGACTGGTACAGCGTCTTGACCAGAGCAGCGCGCATGAGCACGCTTGGTCGCTCGGAACGAGAGGGCTGGGGAGGGGGTGAACGGACTGAGCATCCGAACACTGCCGCTGCGTCGTCCCCTCACCCCGCTGCTTTGCAGCGCCCCTCTCCCACAGGGGGCGAGGGGAAACCCTTTTCGATGGCCCTGGCGGTGTGCGCTTCATGCTGACCCTGCGCCGCTTTTTCGCCACGCTCGGCCCCGGCACCTTCTGGCTGACCCTGTTTCTGGTGCTGCCGCTGCTGATCGTGCTCGTGTATTCGCTGCTGACCCGCACCGACGTGGGCCGGGTGGGGCTGCCCTTCACGTTTGAGAACTGGCAGCGGGTGTTCGGTTACGACGCCCTGTTCGAGGAGTTCGTGCCCGACAACCTGCTGGTGTTGTGGCGCAGCGTCTGGGTGGCGGGGCTGAGTACCGCGCTGTGCGTGCTGCTGGGCTACCCGCTGGCCTTCTACATCGCCTCGCAGGATGAGCGCCGCAGGAGGCTGCTGCTGCTGCTGCTGATCATCCCGTTCTGGACCAATTTTCTGATCCGCATCTACGCCTGGATCATCATTCTGCGGCCTTTCGGGCTGTTTCCGTCCACGCTGGCGGTGCTGCTGGGCATGACCTACGCCTACCTGCCGTTTTTCGTGCTGCCGGTGTATTCAAGCGTGGAAAAGGTGGACTGGCGGCTGGTCGAGGCCGCCGAGGACCTGGGGGCCACCCCGGCCCGCGCCTTCTGGGCAGTGGTGGTTCCGCAGACGCTGCCGGGGCTGGTGGCGGGCGTGATCCTGACGTTTGTACCGGCGCTGGGCACCTTTGTGGTGTCCGACATTCTGGGCGGCGCGAAAACGGCGCTGGTGGGCAACCTGGTGCAGAACCAGTTCGGGCAGTCGGGCGACTGGGCCTACGGCTCGGCGCTCAGTTTTCTGCTGCTGGCGGTGGTGCTGCTCGGCCTGTGGCTGTACGCCCGGGCGGCGGGGCAGCGCGGCCTGGAGGACCTGGCGTGAGGGCGGCGCGTAGCACTGGGCGTGTGGCGTGTGCAAAAGGTGCAACCCCGCCTCCAGACCGGATGTTTCTGCCTTTCCTACAGGCCAGGGGCCACAGGCCACACGCCCGGCGGAACGCCTGATGCGCCGCGCTTCTCCTGCTCTGGTCGGCTACGCCTGGGCCGTGTACGCCTTCATGTATCTGCCCATCGCGGTGCTGGTGTTGTTCAGCTTCAACGCCTCCAAGTTCGGGGCGGCCTGGGCGGGCTTCACCACAAAGTGGTACGGCGTGCTGTTTGCGAGGGGCGACGTGCGCGAGGCCGTCACCAACACCCTGACAGTGGCGCTCACTTCCACCCTCATCAGCACGCTGCTGGGCACGCTGCTGGGCC
This sequence comes from Deinococcus sp., assembly GCA_025351205.1. Taxonomy (GTDB): domain Bacteria; phylum Deinococcota; class Deinococci; order Deinococcales; family Deinococcaceae; genus Deinococcus. The sequence continues at coordinate 312 of JANXWI010000156.1, read as the reverse complement.
TGGGCCTGTGGCGCTACGCCTTCCGGGGCCGCACGGCGCTCACCTTTCTGCTGGTCACGCCGATTGTCATTCCGGACGTGGTGATGGGCGTGTCTCTGCTGATGTTCTACGCCCTGGTGCGTCAGGCGCTGCCGTTTCAGGGCGGCCTTGTTACGGTGCTGCTGGCGCACGTCACCTTTCAGGTCAGCTACGTGGCGCTGGTGGTGCGTTCGCGGCTGGCGGGCTACGGCCCCGAGCTGGAAGAGGCCGCCCGTGACCTGGGGGCCAACGGCCTGCGGGCCTTCCTGCACGTCACGCTGCCGCTGGCGCTGC
>JANXWI010000138.1 GCA_025351205.1 Deinococcus sp. | reverse complement strand
CGCGGGTCTCGGCGTAGACGGCGGCCACCTCCTGATGCTGGTACAGCACCTTGCCGTCGGCCAGCACCATCTGGGTGTCGAAGCCGTGAAAGGTGGGCAGGCGGCCCATCGCGTCGAAGTTGGCGACGCAGCCGCAGGGTTCCAGCGGCGCGGCATGCACCCGCTGGTACACGATGTGCTGCTTGACCACGTGGTCACTGGCGGCCAGCGCCTGCTCGGTTGCCTCCTGCTGGCCCACCGACCAGTTGAAGATGTGATTGGTCTGCTGCTCGCGGTCGGCCCGGATGATGGTCTGGTCGGTCTTGGCCTGCTCGGGCGTGACCACGGCGGGCAGCGGCTCGTAGTCCACCTCGACCAGCTCGGCAGCGTCGTAGGCGGCCTCGCGGGTCTCGGCGTAGACGGCGGCCACCTCCTGATGCTGGTACAGCACCTTGCCGTCGGCCAGCACCATCTGGGTGTCGAAGCCGTGGAAAGTCGGGAGGCGGCCCACACCGTGCGCGGTCAGCTCCTTGGCGGTCACCACGGCCACGACGCCGGGAATCTGCATGGCCGCACTGCTGTCGATGCCCAGGATGTTGGCGTGCGGATACGGGCTGTGTACCAGCGCCATGTACAGCTGCCCCGGCAGGTTGATGTCGTCGATGTAGTTGCCCTGGCCCGTCAGAAAACGCGGGTCTTCGCGGCGCTTCATGGACTTGCCCATCGCAAACTTTTCGCTCGGATGGTCGTTGGCGGATCTGTCGGCAATGGTCATTGGTGCTCCTTGGGAGAAAGCCCGTGGCGTGTGGCCCGTAGCCTGTAGAACCTGCAACGACAGTGGAGCCTGTTTCGGTCAAGTGGCATTGGCCGCTCCTGCAAGCCACACGCCACGGGCCACAAGCCTGTTCTTCAGTCGTCCGCCGCCGGGGCCGACGCTGCCGCCGCGCTCATCACGCCCGCTGCCTGCTGCACGGCCTTCACGATGTTGTTGTAGCCGGTGCAGCGGCAGAGGTTGCCGCTCAGGCCGTCTCGGATTTCATGCTCCGTGGGGTCGGGGTTGCGCTCCAGCAGGGCCACGCTCGCCATCATCATGCCGGGGGTGCAGTAGCCGCATTGCAGGCCGTGCTGGTCGGTGAACGCCTGCTGAATCGGGTGCAGCACGCCGCCCTGCTTCAGCCCCTCGACGGTCTGGATGTCGTGGCCGTCCGCCGTGGCCGCGAACACCGAGCAGCTCTTGACGGGGTGGCCGTCCATCAACACCACGCAGCAGCCGCAACTGGACGAGTCGCAGCCCACGTGGGTGCCGGTCAGGTGGCCCTGCTCGCGGATGAAGTAGGCCAGCAGCGTGCGGCTCTCGACGTCGGCGCTGACTTTCTTGCCGTTGATCTTCATGCTCACGTTCATGCGGTGGCCCCCAGTTCCAGAACTCCGGCGTTCAGCCGCTCCAGCGACTGCTTCAGGCCACGTAGCACCAGCACGCGGGCCATGTCTTTCTTGTAGGCCACGCTGCCGCGCGCGTCGGCCACCGGCGTGGACAGAAGGCTGGCCTCCATCGCCGCCTCGTGCAGCAGGTGCAGGCTGGGCCGCTGCCCGATCAGCATGGCCTCGGCCTTCGCCACCCGGATGGCAGTGGTGGCGGCGGCAGTGATCGCCACGCCCGCCGCCGAGATCAGCCCGTTCTCGTCCAGCGTGAGCTGCACGGCGGCGGCGCAGGTGGCGTAATCGCCCACCTTGCGCTCGATCTTCTGGTACGACCCCTGGGTGTGCGCGTTCGGGGTAGGCAGGCGCAGCGACACGGCCAGCTCGCCGTCCTGCACCGAGGTGGTGAAGGCGTCAATCAGAAAATCGTCGATACCGACCTCACGCGCTCCGTCCGCGCCGTGGACGGTGATCAGGGCGCGCGACGCCAGCGCGGCGGCGGTCCAGTCGCCCGACGGGTCGTTGTGGCAGATGCTGCCCAGCACCGTGCCCATGTGGCGCACGATGGGGTCGGCCACCACACGGCTCACGTCGGCCAGCAGCGAGTAGCGCTCGGCGATCCAGGGCGTGAATTCCACCGTAGCGTCGCGCAGGGTCGCGCCGAAGTGCAGATGCCCGTCCTGTTCGTGCAGGGTGTTCATGTCCTGAATGCCGCCGATATCGACCAGAAAGGCCGGGCGGGCCAGCCGGTAGCGCATGGCCGGAATCAGGCTCTGCCCGCCCGCCAGCACCCGCGCGTCGCCGCCGTGCTGCTGGAGGGCAGCAAGGGCCTCCTCGGCGGAATGAACCTTCAGATACTCAAAGCTGACTGGAAACATGGGCGGCTCCTTTGACGCTGTTGTCGGGACCACGGTCTGGGCCACAGCTGCGGCCAGCATCATGTTCCAGACACGAAGTTTCTGCTCACCACCGACACGAGGCTTCTTAATTCTGGTTGCCCGCTCAGTGTAGCGCAGGCTGAGAATGCGTGAGTGCGTGTTCAGGGAACCTTCAGGAAGCCAATGGGGGAGCATTGTGGTCAGTGTTACAGAGGGTGGCAAAACACGTTGACGGATGCTCATTCACACCAGGCCGCTCTGGCTTTCCGATCACCGATGAACCTCTCTCGGTGAACATGTCCAGGCAGAGGCGTTCTGAACCGGCGTAGGGTGGCCGCCAGGCTGTTTTGAAATTGGTTGTCGAACATGTCAGTTGAGCCGTCCGACGGGCCGATTCAGTGCGTCTGTCTCACGTCTCAGTACCGGACAACTTTGTCCAGCCGCTCCCAGTGCAGAAATTCTGAAGGGTTACTTTCCTTACGGTCTGGCAGCAAAAAGGGCAGTGTTCTGGGTGTGTGACGACTCCAGAACCTGCCCGATTCCAGCCTAGCGAAGTCCTGCGTCGTTTCAA
>JANXWI010000113.1 GCA_025351205.1 Deinococcus sp. | reverse complement strand
ACATCGGAAGCGCCGCCTCGCTGGGGCTACGAATCGGCGGTCTGGAAGACATTCAGGGGCTGCTCGGTGCGGCCTACCATCTGGACGGCCTGATTCTGCACGAAGCTGAGCTGGGGCCGGAATTTTTCCGGTTGAGCAGCGGCGTGGCGGGCGAACTGTTTCAGACCTTCGTGAACTTCCGCCTGCCCGTCGCCGTGGTGATCGCAGACTTTTCGGCCCACGGGGAACGGTTTGCCGAGCTTGCATACGAACATTCCAGACACCGGGGTGTGCGCTTCGTTCACACCGACGAGGAGGCGCGGCGCTGGTTGGAATCCAACGCCGCCCAGTAACCCGGTAACTCAGTAACGCTGCGCCACCGTCTTGGTCTGCAAGAACCAGAACAGGTAGTCCGGCCCGCCGACCTTGGCGTTGGTGCCGCTCATGCCAAAGCCGCCAAAGGCGTGCGTGCCGCTCATAGCCCCGGTGCATTTGCGGTTGATATACAGGTTGCCGACGTGAAACACCCGGCGGGCCTCCGCAATCTTGTGCGGGTCGCGGCTGTAAAAGCTGCCGGTCAGGCCGTACTCGGAATCGTTGGCGAGGTCCAGCGCGTGTCGCCAGTCGCGGGCACGGGTGAAGGTCAGGACCGGCCCGAAGATTTCCTGCTGAAACAGCGGGTCCTGCGGCTGCACCTCGGCGAAGATGGTCGGGGCCAGGTATGCCCCGTGTAGACCATCAATCCTTGTTCCGCCCGTCACCAGCCGCGCTGACGCTTTCCCGGCCTCGACGTAGCCCAGAATCCGGTCCATGCTGCCCCCGTGGATCACCGGCCCGAGCAGCGCGTTGTCTTCCGGCAGGCCCGCCCGCATGGCCTCGGCGTGTGCCCTCACCTTCTCCAGCACCTCGTCATGCACGCTGTCTTCCACGATCACGCGGCTGCACGCGCTGCACTTCTGGCCCGCGTAGCCGAAGGCCGACTGCGCCACGCCCAGGGCGGCGGCGTCCAGGTCGCTGTCGGCGCAGATCACGGTGGCGTCCTTGCCGCCCATCTCGGCCATCACCCGTTTCAGCCACTTCTGGCCCGGCTGTACCTTCGCCGCCCGCTCGTAGATGCGGCAGCCGATCTCGCGGCTTCCGGTGAAGGCCACCATCCGCACGCCCGGATGATCCACCAATCTGTCGCCCAGCACATCGTCACTGCCGGTCAGAAACTGGATCACGCCCCTGGGCAGTCCGGCCTCGTGCAGCAGTTCGACCATCAGGTAGCTGCTCAGCGGCGTCTCGCTGGCGGGCTTCCAGATGACCGTGTTGCCCGCCGCGATGGCCCCCAGGCTCATACCCAGCGGAATGGCCGCCGGAAAGTTCCAGGGCGAGATGACCGCCACCACGCCCAGCGGCTCATAGACGGTGGTCACGTGTTCGCCCGCCACCGGATACACCGCCTTGCCCTGCGCCCAGCTCAGCGTCTCGCGGGCAAAGACCTCGAAGTGATCAACGCACTCCGCGATTTCACCGTCGGCCTCGGCCCAGTTCTTGCCGTTTTCCAATCCCATGACCGCGTTGAATTCCATGCGCCTGACGCGCAGCAGTTCGGCGGCCCGCATGAACACGGTGGCCCGCCCCAGCGGCTCCGAGAAGCGCCAGCTCTGGAAGGCGTCCTGGGCGCTGGTCATGGCCTGTTCCAGCTGCTCGGGCGCGGCGCTCTGGAAGTGCCAGACCGTTTCGCGGGTGTCGCCGGGATTGGTCACGCCGAAGGTGCCCGTGCCCTGCGCCTCCTGCCCGCCGATCAGCAGCGGAAAGGTTGTTCCAACATGCTGGCGGCGCACCAGGGCGAAGGCGTCCCGCTGCGCCTGGGCCACCTCTGGCCGTGTGAAGTCGAAATACGGCGCATGTTCAAAGGGCAGAAAGCCTGCCAGCAAGGTCGCGGTGTCTGGAGCCATAGGATGAACCTCCTAAATTGCAGTGAGGTTCACATTAACATGACAGGTAAAGCGGCGTAAAGCGCGTTCTCAGGCGCAAAAAATAGACCTGCCGATCAGTCTTCTCAGGCAGATTGCTTGGGTTTAACGTTTCAAATGCAAAGTCTGATTCTGGCCTACTGCGCCCTCAGCTTGACCGTGTTGCCTGCCGCGTCCCGCACCACGATATCGGCGTACAGCCCGCTGGTCTCGGCATAGAACTCGACCCTGGTTCCAGGCGTGATGTTCAGTCGGCTGCCGTCCACGAGCACCTGCGCCACCTTCTGGTCGTCTGTGGCGACCCCGCTGATGCGGATGGCCTGGCCGTCATGCTCCAGCCGCGTGACCTTCACGCTGGGCTTCACGGCGTCCACCCGCACCGGCAGGTTCAGGGTCGCCACGTTGCCCGAGGTGTCGGTGGCCCGGATGGAGTACGCGGCCCTGTCGCCCTGGATCAGCGTGCGGAAACTGAACGGCTGGATCTTCTCGCCGGGGGCCTG
>JANXWI010000083.1 GCA_025351205.1 Deinococcus sp. | reverse complement strand
CTTCCGGGCCAACCCCGCGCCTGTCACCCCCGATGGTGGGCCGGGAGGAGGCCTGGGACACCCTGATTCAGTCGAGCGCAGCACTGTGCCTGATCGTCTCCGAGCCCGGCCTCGGCAAGACACGTCTGGCGCTGGACTTTGCGCGCTCACGGTCTGGTCCACTGCTGATCCAGGGCCTCGAAGCCTGGAGCGGCACCCCGCTGTCTCCGGTGGCCGACGCGCTCAGACGAGCCCTGAGCGGCCCGGCCCGCGCCCGGCTGGCGACCCTGGACGCCGTCTGGCGCCGCGAGGCCGCCTGGCTGGTACCGGAGCTGGACCCAGGGCAGGTCTCGGCCACGCCCGTGATGGCGGCGCCTGAAGGGCGGGACCGCTTTCTGGAAGGCCTAGCCCAGGCGCTCGCGGCGGCAGCGGGACCCGGCGGCACCGTGATCTTCGACGACCTGCACTGGTGCGACGCCTCGACGGTGGAGGTCGCCGTTCATCTCACGCGCCTGGCCGCTGCGGGCGCCTTCCGGATAGTGGGCACCGCCCGGCCCGGCGAGCTGGAGGCCAATCCGGTGGCGGCGCGAATGCTGGCGTCCCTGGGCCGCGAGGGCGCGGTGCAGCGCCTTGCGCTGGAAGCGCTCAGCGGCCTGAATGTGCTGGCCCTGGTGCGGGCGCTGTCGGGCGGCATGCAGGCCCAGCGCTTTGCCCAGCGTCTGCACGAAGCGACAGGCGGCAATCCGCTGTACCTGCTCGAAACCCTGCGCTCGCTGTTTTCCGTCGGCCTCTTGACCGCTTCAGAGCAGGGCTGGTCCACCCCCTATGACGAGGCGACCAGCGACTATCTGGAGCTGCCCATCCCAGCAAGCGTCAGCGAGGCGGTCTTGCGGCGCATTGATGGGCTCGGCGGGGCGGTTCGGCGGTTGCTGGACCTGGCGAGCCTGGCTGGAGACAGCTTTCAGCTGGCCTGGCTGGCCGGGGGCCACGCACTCAGTGAATGGGAACAGGCCCTTGCCCTGGAACGCGCCCTGAGCGCCCACCTCATCGAACCGCTCGAGGGCCATTACTGTTTCAGCCACGACCTCGTCCGGCGGGCGCTCGACCAGGGCATCGGCCCGGAGCGGCGCGCCCTGTCCCACCGCACGCTGGCCGCGAACCTGGCGAGGCAGGGCGGGGCCCCAGAGCGGATCGCCCAGCACCACGAGCGGGCGGGGCAACCGGCGCGGGCGGCCCATTACCGGATCAGCGCGGCACAGGCCGCCGCCCGGGTCTTCGCTCATCAGGAGGCGCTCGATCAGTACGCGCGTGCCCTCGCGGGCGGCCTCAGTCACCGGGACGGCGTTCAGGTGCACCTGGCCCGGGCCGGGCTGCTCGCGACGGCTAGCGACTCTCCAGCGGTCGCCGCCGAACTGGAGCAGGCCGCCGAACTCCTCATGCAGCTGGACGACGCCGACTTGGAGGCACAGGTCGAGGTGGCGCAGGCGGGCCTGCACAACACGCTCGGTCAGTACTCTCAGACCTTGATCCTTACGGAACACTTGCTCGCGGACCCGGCAATGCCCGACCACCTCGGTGCCAGCGTGAAGTATGAGCAGAGCAGCGCCCTGCTGCGCCTCGGACGCCTGGACGAGGCCGAGGCCTGTCTGCACGCCGCGCTCGCCCAGGTTTCAGGCGAAGCCCACGACCTCATCGGGAAGCTCCAGTCGCTCCTCCAGGCTTGCGCCATGCAGCGCGGTCTGTTGCCACAGGCGCAGACGCACAATGCTGCCGCCCTCCAGGCGTTCAGGGCGGCGGGCAGCCGGGTCGGTGCGGTAAAGGCGCTCGGCGGATCTGGGCTGCTGATGGGGCTGCTGGGCGACGCCTTGGGCGCCGTCACTGTCCTGACAGAGGCCCTCAACGAAGCCAAGGAACTGAGGGACGTCGGGGTGCAGCGCACCTTGCTGCTCAACCTCTTTAAGTTTCTGCTGGAGGCCGGGAACCTCGACCTAGCGGTCGTCCGGCTGGAGGAGGGCCTGGCCCTGGC
>JANXWI010000056.1 GCA_025351205.1 Deinococcus sp. | reverse complement strand
GTCAAGCGTCCTCATGGGCGCTGCTCTGACCAAGAAGACGGGCGCTGCCCTGACCAAGAACGCGCCTGGGTACGCCTGCCCGCCTCCCACCTGCCCGACTAAATTCACTCCCGTTGGTCGGTCAAAAAGAGAACGCCTTTTTGACAAATGCTCTATCACCATCGCCCCGACCCAAAGACAGAGCTGGAAGAGACGATGGCCGCGCTCGATTACGCGGTGCGCAGCGGGCGGGCGCTGTACGTGGGCCTGAGCAACTACGAACCGGAACAGACCCGTCAGGCTGCCGCCATTCTGAAACGCCTCGGCACGCCCGCCCTGATTCACCAGCCGCCCTACAGCATGCTCAACCGCAAGATCGAGGGCGGACTGACAGACGCGCTGCGCAGGGCGGGCACCGGCAGCATCGTCTTCAGTCCGCTGCAACAGGGCCTGCTGAGTGACCGCTACCTGGGCGGCATTCCGGCAGACTCACGCGCCAGCGGCGGGCGGTTTCTGCGCCCCGAACACGTTACGGACGCGGTGCTGGGCAAGACCCGGCGGCTCAATACCCTGGGCCTGGAACGAGGCCAGAGGCTGGCCCAGATGGCGCTGGCCTGGGTGCTGCGCCTGCCGGAAGTGACCTCGGCCCTGATCGGGGCCAGCCGGGTCTCATACCGATTCCGATTGATTCAGTTCTGTATTCGGAATCAATCCGACCAACGGGAGTAGGAAAAAGTACAGATGCTGCGGCATGGAGGAACACCCGGCGCTTTTACGGGTGTTGCGGAATTTGGCAGAATCCGTATCACAGATCGACGACGCGGTGGGGGCGCTGGCCGGGCTGGACTTCAGGCCAGAGGAATCGACGCAGATCGAGGGCATTCTGGCGGGCTGAGCCAGACGGTAGCGCGGCGCGGGGGGCTGTCGGCATTAAACTCCCGTCGCTTCTTCCGGGGGCCAGCACACCGTCAACTGATTGAACGGGGGCGCTATCCCCCTCTCCCCCTGTTGGACTGGTGCAGCTGAGGAGTGACGTCCCCATACGGTCAAGTGTGGGCAGCGTCCAAGCGCCTGCGGGGGAGGAGTGGCGTCGTCATCCGCGTTCTTGACCCGGGCAGCGCCCGTCTTCTTGGTCAGAGCAGCGCCCATGAGTTCTTGGTCAGAGCAGCGCCCATGAGGACGCTTGACCGCTTGGGCAGAACGGACCCCCATCAGGGGCCTGCTCGCATGAGGACGCAAGGTCACTCCGTTCACGACGACATCTCTGTTCTGGACAAGCGGCGTAGCGTCCCCAGGGGCGCTGTTCACGCCACGAAGACACCGCGCTGCTCTGACCAAGCAGAACGTCCGTTCACTACGACCCGGAGAGAGACGACTCGAAGAGAGTGGTGCCCCGCGCAGGGACCGGTGCAGCCGCTTGCGGAGGGGGTGAGGGGAAAACGGGCCGTGCATCTGAAAGACTCTGACCAGATGCCCCCCATTGATCGGTTGACGGTGTACTGGTCTGGCACCGGCTCGGGCCATCCCGAGACAAACACTGTCACGCCGACTTGACGTTTCGTAATGTCAGCTTTACCCTTGTAGCATGTCCAATCTGCAAGACGCCGCCCCGGTGGTTTCGCTCAGAGCGCGGCGTGAACTGCTCAGGCTGCGGCCCGGCGAACTGGCGGCCCGCGCCGGAATCACCCGGCAGGCGCTGCACGCCGCCGAAACCGGAGCGTCGGTGCCCAACACCCTGGTGGCCCTGAGGCTGGCCCGCGCCCTGGAGTGCCGGGTCGAGGACCTGTTCCGGTTGCCGGAGCAGCTGGTGCGGGCCGTGCCCCAGGGTCTGTCTGCGGGCCAGAGCCTCGCCGCCGGGACGCGGGTGCAGCTGGCGCAGGTCAACGTCCACTCGGGCGAAACCGCGCCCTGGCTGGCCTTTCCGCTCGCCGGGCAGGCGGGCTGGGGGCAGGTGGCCGACGGCGTGCTGCTCGGTGATTCGCGGAACCAGGCCAATGCCCAGGACCATCCGGATACACCGAGCCAACTGGCAGACGTGGAGCTGTTCTCCGACCTGACCCTGGCCCGCCGCAGCGCCGTGCTGGTGGGCTGCGATCCCTCGCTGGGGCTGGCGGCCACCTACGTGGCGCGGCACTCGCCGGACGTGCGGGTGCTGTGGCGCTCGGCGTCGAGCCTTGGCGCCCTGCGGGCGCTGGCACGCGGCGAGGCCCACGCGGCGGGCATTCACCTGTGGGAGGCCAGCACCGGCATTTCCAACCTGGCGGCGGTGGAGCGCGAGCTGCCGGGCCAGAAGGCGTACCTGTACACCCTCTGGGCCTGGGAACAGGGGCTGATGGTGGCGCGCTGCAATCCGCTCGGCATGGTGGGGCCACAGAGTCTGCTGCGGCCCGGAACAAGACTCGTCAACCGCGAGGTCGGGGCCGGAAGCCGCGCCCTGCTCGACGCCTGGCTGGCCAATCTGGGCGTGACCGTGGCGCAGCGCCAGCGCCTGAAGGGTTACCAGGACGAAGCGCCCAGCCACCTGGAAGCCGCCGGAAGGGTGGCCGCCGGTCTGGCCGACGCCGCCCCCGGCCCCCGTTCGGCGGCGCGGGCACTGGGGCTGGATTTTGTGCCCGTCCAGACCGAGCGCTTCGATCTGGTGGTTCCAGACCCGCACCTTTCCCACCCCGCCGTCGCCGCGCTGATCATGGTGGCCCGCCAGCAGCCCTTCCGCGCCGAGCTGAGCAGCCTGGGCGGCTACGACCCGGCCCACGCCGGAGAGTTCTGGCAGTCCACCACCTGAATTTCGGAGGCCAGCCCGCTCCGCTTTTTCTCTCGAATCGATCTCGCCTCTGGGAGGCCTGTATGTTTAAAAAGCTCGCCCTGACCGCCCTGCTGCTCACTGCAAGCAGCGCCGCCGCCGCCAACCTGACCGTATTCGCCGCCGCCTCGCTGACCGACGCCTTCACAGAGCTGGGCCGGGCCTTCGATGCCCAGACCGGCAACAGGACGGCCTTCAGCTTCGCCGGTTCCCAGGTGCTGCGGACCCAGCTGGAAAACGGGGCGGGGGCCGACGTGTACGCCAGCGCCAACGACGCCCAGTACTCGCCGCTGGTGAGCAAGGGACTGGTGGCCGCCGGGCAGGCCTTCGTGCGGAACAAGCTCACCTTGATCGCGCCGAAGAACAACCCGGCCCTGAAGACCCTGAACGACCTGACCAGACCCGGCCTGAAGCTGGTGATCGGCGACAGGGCGGTGCCAGCGGGCGACTACACCCGGCGGATGCTGGCCGCCATTGACAGAGCCGGAACCTACGGCAAGGACTTCTCCGCCCGCACCCTCAAAAACGTGGTCAGCGAGGAGACCAACGTGCGGCAGGTGGCGCTCAAGGTACAGCTGGGCGAGGCCGACGCCGCCGTGGTGTACGCCACCGACGTGACGCCCACTTTAAAGCCCCTGGTGCGGGTCATTCCGCTGCCCAGCCGCTTCAATCAAAACGCCAGCTACCCGATTGGAGTGCTGAAAGGCTCGGCCAGTCCGGAAGCCGCTCAGGCGTTTGTGACCTATGTTCAGTCGGCGGCGGGCCAGCAGATTCTCAGGAAGTGGGGCTTTTCCGGCCCGCAGTGAGGTCTGCTGACCCCGTGAAGGCCAGCCGCGTCAGGGTGAACAGCCGCCCGGGGGCGCGGCTCCCCGCCCTGCCCACCGCCCTGAGCGCCCTGATGGCCACCTTTCTGCTGCTGCCCACGCTGGCGCTGCTGCTGCGCGGCCTGACGGCGCAGTTCTGGCCCACCCTTCAGAATTCCGCCGTGCAGGACGCCCTGCGCGTCAGTCTGATGACCACCGGCGTCACGCTGCTGCTGACCGTGCTGTTCGTCACGCCCGTGGCCTACCTGCTGGCCCGCTACCGTTTTCCGGGCCGCACCCTGCTCGACGCCCTGCTCGACCTGCCCATCGTGTTGCCGCCGGTGGTGGCGGGCGTGGGCCTGCTGCTGACCTTCGGGCACGGCGGGCTGCTGGGGCCGGGGCTGGAACTGGCGGGCGTCAGTCTGGCCTTTTCTCCGGCTGCGGTGGTCATGGCGCAGCTGTTCACTTCTGCACCGTTCTATCTGCGCACGGCCAAGGCCGGATTTCTGGCGGTCAACAGAGAGGCCGAGGAGGCCGCCCGGACCGACGGCGCGGGAGGCAGGCAGGTGTTCTTGCACGTCACGCTGCCGCTGGCCTTCCCCTTCCTGCTGGAGGGCCTGGTGCTGACCTGGGCGCGGGCGCTGGGCGAGTTCGGGGCCACGGTGCTGTTTGCCGGGTCGTTACAGGGCAAGACGCGCACCATCACGCTCTCCATCTACTCGGCCCTGGAATCCGACCTGGCCCCGGCGCTGGCGCTGTCGGCGGTCATGGTGCTACTGTCGTTCGGGGTGTTGCTGGTGGTCAGGGTGCTGGCGGCGTCGCGGGAACAGTCAGCCTGAGCCGCCCACCCGGACGAATCTGCGTCACAACCTGTCTGGACAACCCGTAGAAAATCGGATCCGTTCATATTGTATTTTGCAATACACTGTAATCTATTTCCCACTGTAAGCTGATACCAAATCTCGTGAGAAGTGTATGAACCGCTCAATTCGAGGTTTTAACGTGCGACTAGCCTTGCACCGAAAGCAAAAAACCGCAATCGTCTGGCACGAGCCGTTCGTTCTAGAAGTCGTTTGCGGTCATCGGGTGCTTCATGGAGGTTCAGTGAACTTGATTCGATTCGTGCCGCTCCTGATCCTTTTGTCCGGCCTCAGTTTGGCCCAGAGGGTGCAGCCTACAACCCTGACCACGGGGCAGTTCTCGACGGTCTACAACTTCTTCTCGTTCGCAATTGCGGCGATGGGGGCCTCAGCCATCTTTTTCTTTGTCTCGCGCTCTTCGGTGCTGCCCAAGTACCGTCTGGCACTGGTTGTATCCGGCCTGGTGGTCACCATTGCGGGCTACCACTACCTGCGAATCTTCAACAGCTGGGAAGCGGCCTACACCCTTCAGAACGGCTCGTACGTGGCGAGCGGCATTCCCTTCAACGACGCCTACCGTTACGTTGACTGGCTGCTGACCGTTCCGCTGCTGCTGCTCGAAACCGTCGCCATTCTGGCCCTCCCGGCCATCCAGAGCCGTGGCCTGATCTGGAAACTGGTTATCGCCTCGTTCTTCATGATCGCCCTGGGCTACCCCGGTGAGATCGGCGACAACGCGGCCCGCTTCTGGTGGGGACTGGCGAGCACGGTTCCGTTCGTCTACATCCTGTACGTGCTGTGGGGTGAACTGGGTCAGGCGGCTTCCCGCCAGAAGCCCGAGGTTCAGGTCTACTCGCGCAACATGAAGCTGCTGCTGCTGTTCTCGTGGGGCGTCTACCCCATCGCCTACGCTCTGCCGCTGCTGGGCATCACGGGCGCTGGTTCTGTGGTGGGTATTCAGGTGGGCTACTCGATTGCCGACGTGCTGGCAAAGCCCATTTTCGGACTGCTGGCCTACGCCATCGCGGTCATCAAGACCCGGCAGGACATGGGCCTGAGCGAAGACGAGGACATCGTACTCGGCAACGTTCCGGCTGGCACCCTGCGTCCTGGAGCCACCGACTGAGCAGCGTTCACGCTGAACCCTCTCTGAAGCCTATTTCATGACAGTGTGTGCCTGCTCTCCGGTTTTCTGGCGAAGAGCAGGCACAACTCGTTTCGGGTGTCCGGCGGGGCGTCCCTGCTGCGCCTCACCTGATGGGTGACAGCAGCGTGACGGCGCTCGGTCTATGCCAGCCCGCTGCTGCACCGGACGCTTAGCTGTTCACGTTGGACCCAGGACGGAACAGTCGGACCCTGGGAAGCCGGCTCGACTGTTCCGCACCTGGACCGCGCCTCATCGCCTGACAGAACGGGCAAGTTCAGTGCAACGCCGCTTCACCACCACGGAGACAGCCCCATGAAGTCCAGCCGCAACCTCTCTCCCCTGCTCACGCCCTCCCCCGCGTTGCCCCGTCTCGGAACTCGCCTGCCCCCGCTGCTGCTCGTGCCCTGGATCAGTCTGATGGGTGTCCTCGGGCTGTGGCTGCTCGCCCCACGCACCGTCGTCACGGGCCTGATGTACCTGCCGCTGCTGCTGAGCACGGTCATTTTCGGCATTCCGCACGGGGCGCTGGATCACCTCGTCCCGCTGCGCATGGGCTGGAACTGGAGCAGGAAACCTGGGCTGCTGCCGCTGTTCATCGGTGCCTACGCCCTGCTCGCGGCCTTGGCGCTGGGCCTGTGGTGGCTGGCCCCGACCCTGACGTTCTGGGGGTTTCTGCTGATGTCGCTGCTGCACTGGGGTCAGGGCGATCTGCACTACCTGGAAACAGGACAGGGCAGGCGGCGCTCCGGCCCCTGGAGCGCGCCCCTGACGCTGCTGGCAAGGGGAAGCCTGCCCATTCTGGTACCGCTGCTGGCCTTTCCGGACTGGTATGGGCGGCTGGCGTCCGGCGTCCGCGTGGCGTTTGGCCTGAATAGTCTGACCGGGCCACTGCTCTCCGGGGCCTGGATCAGCGGGCTGACCTTGGCGCTGGGTGCGGTGCTGCTGGCTTACGCGCTGGACACCCTGCTGTCGAGCCGCAGACCCGGACTGGAGCTGGCAGAATCAGCGCTGCTGCTGGTCTTTTTCGTGCTGGTCCCGGCCCCGCTCGCCATCGGCACCTACTTCACCCTGTGGCACGCCTGGAGGCACCTGGGGCGGCTGCTGAGCCTGCAACCCGGCGGGCACGGCGCGGCTGTCAACGGCGCGGCTGTCAACGGCGCGGCTGGCAACGATGCAGCTGCCGGATCGTCGTGGCTGCCTACCCTGCGGCTGGCCGTGGACCTGCTGCCCATTACTCTGGTCGCGCTCGGACTGCTGGCGGGCCTCTACATCTGGGCCGCTCCACACGTCCAGAATGTCGAGACCTTCGCGGCCCTCTACCTGGCCCTGATCGCCGCCCTCACGGTCCCGCACGCCCTGCTGGTCGCCTGGATGGATGTCTGACCCCAGATTGAGTTGAACTTCAGGTGTATAGTCAATCATACTCCCGGCAGGGTCGTGGAGCTGACCGGACGACTAACGGACAACCACTTCCATTTCCAGAAAAATTCTGCTCTGTTCGCGGAATTTTTTTGGCGGTGCAGTTTTATTGGTGCTGTTTTCGCCATGAAGCGGCGGAGTGGAGTCATCCCTCAATGTAGAGGTCGAAAGATGACTCCGGAATCCGGGCCAGTGTTCTGCCACACGTCTTCTGCCACGCGGCTGCGAAGGCGTGCGCCCGCCTGAACATAAAGAAGCCCTCAAGCCGTGGTGGCCAAGCTGAGCAGCCAGGCCACCTCAGCCCTGTGCGTGCTGGATGTAGGATCAGCGGGGAAGTCGCCCGCACGTCTCGTTTCCGGCCCGGCCTGTGCCTTCTCAACTCCGGCGCTGGCCCCATCACCCCAGGAGTCCCCATGAACAAGCTCGAACAATTGCGCCAGATGTCGGTGGTGGTCGCCGATACCGGAGATATAGAAGCCATCCGCAAGTTTCAGCCGCAGGACTGCACCACCAATCCCAGCCTGATCCTGAAGGCCGCCCAGCTTCCGGGCTACGCCTCTCTGGTGCGCGAGCTGATCGACGCCATGCCCAGAGGCGGCAACCCGGACGACCTGCTCGACCAGCTGACCGTGCGCATCGGCACCGAGCTGAGCAAAATCGTGCCCGGCAACGTATCCACCGAGGTGGACGCCTACCTGTCCTTCGACAAGGACCTGGCCGTGGCCAAGGCGCGCAAACTGATTGGCCTGTACGAGCAGCAGGGCGTGGGCAAGGACCGCATTCTGATCAAGCTGGCCGCCACCTGGGAGGGCATTCAGGCGGCAAAGGAGCTGCTGGCAGACGGCGTCCGCTGCAACCTGACGCTGGTGTTCAGCAGGGAACAGGCCATCGCCTGCGCCCAGGCCGGGGTCTACCTGATCTCGCCCTTCGTGGGCCGCATCACCGACTGGTACAAGAAGGCGCAGGGCGTGGACGGCTTCGCCATTGCCGACGACCCCGGCGTGCAGTCGGTGCGCGACATCTACGCCCACTTCAAGGCGCACGGCTACCAGACAGTGGTGATGGGCGCGTCGTTCCGGAGTGCGGCCCAGGTCGAGGCGCTGGCCGGCTGTGACCGCCTGACCGTCAGCCCGCAGCTGCTCGAAGAACTGGCCGCCGACGAGGGCGAGTTGCCGCGCCAGCTCACCCCACAGGAAAGCCACCAGACCGAGGCCGAGATGACCCAGGCGCAGTTCCGCTGGGCGCTGGCCGCCAATCCGATGGCCAATGAGAAGCTGGCCGAGGGCATCGTGAATTTTCACAACGACACCGAGAAGTTGCGGGAGCTGCTGGCGAAGTTCTAGAGCATTTGTCATAATTCCACTGCCAAAACAACTGCCTTTTGTCAGCTCCATCTTCTTGGTCAGAGCAGCGCGGTTGACCACGCTTGACCGCATGCCCAATGCTCCACTAAATTCACTCCTGTCTTGGGCAGAACAGCGCGCTTGAGCACGCTTGCCCGCTCCAGTCGGTCAAAAAGAGAAAGCCTTTTTGACAAATGCTCTAGAGACGCCTCCTCCGATATCCTCTAATGGCGCTTGGGCCGCAGGTGCAGCAGCGCCACGATCAGCAACCCCAGCGCCAGCCCGATCAATCCTGAGCCGAGTGTCTCGATCAGCCACTGGCCCAGGCCGGAGATGGCCGGGAGCGCCTTGCCAGCGCCCACAGCGAGGTCGTGCAGGAAGTGGTTCGGCGCGCCCAGCCCGAACTCTTCCAGGCCCACCAGCACGATGTGGCCGCCCACCCACAGCATGGCTGCCGTGCCGATCACCGACAGCGCCGACATGACGGCGGGCATGCCCCGCACCAGGCCGCGCCCCAGCGCCTGCGCTCCTACCGAGCTGCTTCTGGCGAGCCGAAGCCCGAAGTCGTCGGCCTTGACGATCAATCCGACCAGGCCGTACACCAGCACGGTGATCATGACGGCCACCACCACCAGGCTCAGGGCGCGGGACAGCAGCGGCTGGTCAGCCACCTCGGCCAGCGAAATCGCCATGATCTCCGCAGACAAAATCAGGTCGGTGCGGACGGCCCCGGACACCATCTTGTCCTCGTGGCCCGTGCCGGACAGGTCCGTGGCAACCTCCGCCGATTCCGGGCCGTGGCGGACAAACACCGCCTCATAGACCTTCTCGGCCCCCTCATAACACAGGTAAGCGCCTCCCAGCATCAGAATCGGGGTGATCGCCCACGGCAGAAATTGACTGAGCAGCAGGGCCACCGGCAGGATAAACACAATCTTGTTGCGGAGCGACCCTTTGGCAATTCGCCAGATGATTGGCAACTCGCGCTCGGGTTTGAAGCCCGTCACGTAGCGGGGCGTGACCGCCGTGTCGTCCACCACGATGCCGATGGCCTTGACGCCCGCCTTGCCGGCGGCGGCCCCGATGTCGTCAAGGGAGGCGGCGGCCAGCTTGGCAATGGCGGCCACGTCGTCGAACAGCGCGACCAGGCCGCCGCTCATGGTTTCGTCCCTGTTCGCCGTGCCGGGCCAATTCTTGAGTCTGGACCTGAAGAGATGTCGGGCGGCCCGTCAGCACTCCAGGCAGCACTCGAAGCAGCACCAGGGAATCGAGTATCAGGGAACCGGGCATCGGGCATCACCCTTCCATTTTATCAGGGGGCTGCCCGGAGAGGGTTCGTCTCGGCGCAGAGCTTCGTCTCACGGAAGCGGAGCGGACTCGAGGCCTGACCATCCCACCATCAGACGGCCAGACACTCAGCCACTGGCCGCGTGACACCGTTCCCATTTCTGCACCGGCCAGCACGCCTGAGCTAAACTGGCGTCCACCGCATTCAACGCAGCCTGTCCCGCCGACCTTCAGACCGATGTACAGGAGTCGCCATGAGCCAGCCCGCAGACAGCCAGCCCATAGCCAGCCCGTCTCTGCCCGCCGGAGTCCAGATCAGTGCCGCCATGCCACCAGAGTTCGCCGCCGTGCTGACCCCGCAGGCGCTGGAATTCGTGGCCGGGCTGCACCGCGAGTTCAGTGCCCGCAGGCTGGACCTGCTGGCAGAGCGTGAGGCGCGTCAGGCGCGGCTGGAGGCGGGCGAGCAGCTGGGGTTTCTGCCCCAGACCGCCAGCGTCCGTGCAGGCGACTGGAAGGTGGCGGCGCTGCCCGGCGACCTCCAGGACCGCCGGGTGGAGATCACCGGGCCGGTGGACCGCAAGATGATCATCAACGCGCTGAACAGCGGGGCGCGGGTGTTCATGGCCGACTTCGAGGACGCCTCCTCACCCACCTGGGAAAACTGCGTGAACGGCCAGATCAATTTGAGAGACGCGGTGCGCCGGACGATCACCCTGGAGCAGAACGGCAAGAGCTACCGCCTGAACGACAGGTCGGCGGTGCTGATGGTTCGCCCGCGCGGCTGGCACCTACCGGAAAAGCATGTGACGGTGGACGGCGAGACGCTGTCCGGCAGCCTGTTCGACTTCGGGCTGTACTTCTTCCACAACGCCGCCGAGCTGCTCGCGCGGGGCAGCGGGCCGTACTTTTATCTGCCCAAGCTGGAGTCTCACCTGGAGGCGAGGCTCTGGAACGACGTGTTCGTGCATGCCCAGAACGCGCTCGGGGTGCCCCAGGGCAGCGTCCGGGCCACGGTGCTTATCGAGACCATCGTGGCGGCCTTCGAGATGGACGAGATTCTGTACGAGCTGCGTGAGCACTCGGCGGGCCTGAACTGCGGGCGCTGGGATTATATTTTTTCGTACATCAAGAAGTTCCGGCAGGACGGCAGCAAGATTCTGCCGGACCGCGCGAAGGTCACGATGGCGACCCCGATGATGGAAAACTACAGCAGACTGGCGATTCAGACCTGCCACAGGCGCAGCGCGCCCGCGATTGGCGGCATGAGCGCGTTTATTCCGGTCAAGAACGACCCGGAAGCCAACGAACGGGCCTTCGCGCAAGTGCGCGCCGACAAGGAGCGCGAGGCCCGCAACGGCCACGACGGCACCTGGGTGGCGCACCCCGGCATGGTGGCGCTGGCCACCGAGGTCTTCGACGCGGGCATGCCCACGCCCAACCAGATCGCTTCCGGCAAGCAGGCAGATGTCCACACCTTGCCGCAGGACCTGCTGACCCCGCCGCACGAGGCCGTGACCGAGGGCGGCGTGCGCACCAACATCAGCGTGGGCGTGCAGTACCTGGCGGCCTGGCTGCGCGGCAGCGGCGCGGTGCCGATTCACAACCTGATGGAGGACGCCGCCACCGCCGAGATTTCCAGGGCGCAGCTGTGGCAGTGGCTGCACCACGGCGTGAAACTGGAAGACGGGCGCGCCCTGACCCCCGAGCTGATGGACACCCTGTTCGCCGAGGAACTGGCCAAACTGGGCAGCGACTTTGCCCAGGCCGGGCCGCTGTTCAGGCGGGTGGCGACCCAGACGCCGATGGTCGAGTTCCTGACGCTGCCGGGGTACGCGGCGCTGTCCTGAGCATGGCCGTCAGGCGCTGTGCTGGTTATACGTGGGCCAGTTCGGCCTGAGTCTCCGCCACCGGCGCGGCCCGCAGGACGTGGGCGGCCAGCGGCGACAGGCTGACGCGCACCTGCTGCCCTACCGGGTGCGCCGCCGCCTCGTTGCCCTGAAGGTCGGCCACCAGCGTGCTGTTCCCCACCTGCACGCTCAGGCGGGTGATGCTGCCCAGGAAGCGCCTGTCGGTCACCTGGCCTGACAGGTCGCCTTCCGGGCCGCTTTCACTGAGCCGCAGCTCATTGGGCCGCAACTCACTCAGCCTCAGTTCTTCGGGGCGGAGGTACAGCCGCAGCTTCTCGCCGCGCGCGAACGGGCGCGCTCCTTCCACCGCGAGGGGCGCGTTCCAGCCCGCCACCTCGACCATCCCGCCTCCCAGCGCCACGGCGTCCAGGCCATTGGCGGTGCCCACGAATTCGGCGACAAACGGGCTGGCCGGACGGCGGTAGATGTCCTCGGGCGTGCCGAGCTGGGCCACCCGCCCCTGCTGCATCACCACCACCCGGTCTGAAATGGCCAGCGCCTCTTCCTGATCGTGTGTGACGAACAGCGTGGTGGTGCCGGTCTCGCGCTGCACCCGGCGAATCTCGTCGCGCAGGTTCAACCTGACCTGGGCATCGAGGGCGCTCAGCGGCTCGTCGAGCAGCAGCACCTGCGGCTCTATCGCCAGGGCGCGGGCCAGGGCGATACGCTGCTGCTGCCCGCCTGACAGCTGGTGCGGATAACGCTTGCGAGCCTCCTCCAGACCGATCAATGCGAACAGTTCTTTCAGCTTCTTCTCGCTCTCAGCCCTGCTTACGCCGCGCACCGTGAGGCCGAAACGCACGTTGTCTTCGGCGCTCAGGTTGGGAAACAGGCTGTACGCCTGAAACACCATGCCCATGCGCCGTTTCGCGGGCGGCAGCGGCGTCAGGTCGCGGCCACCCAGCAGCACCCGGCCCGTGCTGGGCGCGGTGAAGCCGGCCACGATCCGCAGCAGGGTGGTCTTGCCGCAGCCCGACGGCCCCAGCAGCGTGACCAGTTCGCCTTTTTGCAGAGACAGGCTGAGCGGATTCAGGGCGTGGGTGGCTCCGTAGGACTTCGAGACGCTCTCGGCCACCAGATAATCAGCCACAGAATGGTCGGCCACCGGAAAGAGTACAGAATCAGTCATTTCGCTCCTCGCTGTCATTTTGCTCCCCCCAGGGCCACGCGCCCCTTGCCGAAGCGCAGCAGGCCCAGCATCGCCATCCAGGTGATCGCCAGGCTGATCAGCGACAGGGCGGCGGCGGGCGTGCCCTGCGTCTGCCCGATGTAGTTGATGTAGACGGCGAAGGTGTTAAACAGCAGCACGTTGGCAAACGTGAACTCGCCCAGCACGATGGCGAAGGTCAGCAGGGCCGCGCCCAGCAGCGCCGAGGTGATGTTGGGCAGAATCACGCGCCACAGCAGGGTCCCCCAGCCCGCACCCAGGCTCTGTGCGGCCTCACTGAGCGTTTGCAGGTCCAAGGCGCGCAGCCCGGTGTCGAGGGTGCGGTAGGTGTACGGCAGGGCCAGCACCACGTAGCCCACCACCAGAAACTGCGGCGTGCCCACGAACCACTCCGGACCCAGCACCGGCCCACGGAACAGCGAACTCAGGCCGCCGACCAGCACGATGGGCGGCACCACGAACGACAGAACCGACAGCAGGCCCAGCAGGTTCCTCAGCCCCGGAGCGCGCAGATTGACCCAGAAGGCCGCCGGGATAACAAGTGCCAGGCTGATAAGAATGGTTTCCAGCGCCAGCAGCAGCGAAAGCCGGAAGGTCTGGTGAAACTGCGGGTCCCTGAGAATCTGAACGTACGCCGAGAAATCGTAGCGGCTGCCCCCGGCCCAAAGGCTGAACACCGCCAGCGCCACCAGCGGCACGAAAAAATACAGCCCCAGCACGGTGATCCAGAGATTGCGCCCGGTGCGGACGACAGGACTGGCCCTCACGTGTTTCCCCTGTTCAACCGTTTCAAAGTCAACTGTTTTAAACCCACCCGTCTTGACGTCATCTGCGCCACCTCGATCCCAGCCGCTCCAGCACGGTGTAGGCGGCCATGGTGAGGCTCATGACCACGATCACCAGCAGCGCCAGGGCCTGTCCCAGGTGCGGGTCGGAGAGCACATTGCCCGACAGCACCGCGCCGATCTGGAGCGGCAGCAGCGGAAGCGCCCCGGAGGTCAGCGCGTAGGCGGTGGCGTAGGCTGAAAACGCGTTGCCGAACAGCAGCACCAGCGAGGCGAACAGCGCCGGGGCCAGGATCGGCAGGCCCACGTGTCGCCAGAACTGTCCGGCAGTTGCGCCCAGGTTCTCGGCGGCCTCGCGCCACTCGCGCCGCAGCCCGTCGAGCGCCGGCGCGATCAGGATCACCATCAGCGGAATCTGGAAATAGGCGTACACCAGAATCAGTCCGCTGAAGGTGAACAGGGAAAAGCCGTTCTGGTACAGGTTCACGCCCACGCCGCTGAGCAGCCGCGTGACCATGCCGGTGGTGCCCAGCGTCGCCACGAAGGCCAGCGCCAGCGGCACGCCCGCAAAATTGGCCGCCACCCCGGAAAAGGCGATCAGCGGGTTACGCAGCCAGGCCGGGCCACCCTCGCCCAGCACCGCGTAGGCCAGCAGTCCGCCGACCACCGTGCCGATGATCGCAGAGCCGCCGCTGAGCAGCACGCTGTTGCTCAGGCCCCTGAGGTACTGCGGCTGGGCCAGGTCACGGACGTGCTGCCAGGTAAACCCGCCGGGCGCACCGTTCACGCCGTCGGCCCGGAAGGCTCCGATCAGCACCGTGAAGGCCGGGATGATCAGAAACAGCAGCAGCACCAGCAGCAGCGGACCCACGA
>JANXWI010000048.1 GCA_025351205.1 Deinococcus sp. | reverse complement strand
ATCCCATGCCGAACTGGGTCGTGAAACAGCGTTGCGCCAATGGTACTTGGATGGCAGCATCCCGGAAGAGTAGGTCGGTGCGGGGGTTTTTTCTTTTTTTGTTCATCCCGACGGGCAAGCTGGGTGTTCCGTGCGGCGCTTCGCGTCTTCTTGGTCAAAACAGCGCCGATACAGCGCCGATGATGACGCCTGACCGCCCAACGTAAGCGGGAGTAGCTCAGCTGGTAGAGCACTACCTTGCCAAGGTAGATGTCGCGCGTTCGAATCGCGTCTCCCGCTCCAACATCTCACCCTCACCGCCTCCTGTCACCCCCGCCGGGTGGCTTTTTTTGTGCCGCTTTGGGCCGTGTCGCTGAACAGGATTAAAGCTTCTGACGCGTGCTGATGCTCTCCGCGTGGAACAATAGCGTCTATGAACATTCTGGTAACAGGCGCCTCGGGTTTTGTGGGACGGGCTGTGGTCGGCGAACTGCTGGCGCGTGGGCACACCGTACACGCGGTTTCGCGGCAGGGCACGGACATCGGCGGGTCAAAGGGCATTGCCGCCGACGTAACTGACCTTGGAAACGTGCAGCGCGCTTTCGGTGAGGCGAGTGGGCACGGTGAGGTGCAGGGCGTGGTGCATCTGGTCGGCATCATCACCGAGAAGGGCACGCAGACTTTTGAGCGGGTGCATGTAGAAGCCACCCGCAATGTGCTTGCCAGCACGCCCCGCACGGCCCGCTACCTGCACATGAGCGCCCTAGGAGCTGACCCCAGCAGCCCGAGTGGGTACAGCAGGAGCAAGGGCCAGGCAGAGGCGCTGGTGCGTCAGAGTGGCCTGGACTGGAGCATCTTCAGGCCATCACTCATTTTTGGTTTGGGCGACGACTTCTTCGGACGCACGCTCAAGCAACTGGTGAGCCTGCCGCCCGTCGTGCCGCAGATCGGTGACGGCAGGTTTCCGTTTCGCCCGGTCAGCATCGCCGACGTGGCGGCGGCTTTCGCGGGGGCGCTTCCTCTGCAACAGGCCGTGGGACAGACCTACACCCTGACCGGGCCGCAGGAATACACCTTCCGGCAGCTGCTGGAACTGGAACTGAGGGCCGTGGGCAAGAACAAGCCCATTGTGCCGGTGCCGCTGTTTCTGATGAATTTGGCCGTTCCGCTGATGGGGCTGCTGCCCAATCCGCCCATCACCAAAGACCAGTACCTGATGCTCAAGGCGGGCAACATCGGCGACCCGGAACCCGCCCGCGCAGCCCTGGGCCTGCCGATGCAGCGCCTGGAAGATCACCTGGCGGAGATTGTCAGGGCCAGCAGATAGCGGAACTGATTTCGGGATTTCACGTAAATTCCGGCCAGTCTGTCAGACTTCTGGGACCGTGCAACGTTTCCTCCGCTATTTAAGGAAAAACAGTGCTGATCTTGTTTACTTGATGGGGACGAACAGAACACCAGCGTTCATCTCGAATCTGCGTCATTCATCAGACAGCCGACCACAGAAAACCGGACGCTTCCTTTGCAGGGCGTCCGGCTCCTCTCGACTCCAGATCAGGCGACTTGCTTCTTCTTGACTTCGGGCTTGTTCTCTTTCTGGTCGAGCAGCGCCTGGGCTTCCTTGAGGCGGAAGATCACCAGGCTGCCGACGAAGGTGCAGGTGATCATGTTGTGCGCGTTGAGCAGGCTGAGCGAGGCCATGACTTCCTCGCGGGTGCTGCGGAGTTCCTCGGCCATGTGCAGGGCGCTGTCGGCGCGGCCCTCCAGGTACACCCGGATCTTTTTGGCGAGCGGGGTCAGCGGGCTGGCGGGAACGTCGGCGAGGCCCGGATCGGCCAGCCCGTACACGGCGCGGGTCCCGGTACCGGGCAGGCGGCGCACACGGCCCTGATCGAGCAGGCTGGCGAGCGCAGCCCGCAGGTGCGAAAGTGCCAGGCCAGTGGTCTTCGCCAGCTCCGTCTCGACCCACTCTGGCTTGCTGTCCAGGGCGGCCAGCACCAGTTTTTCGTTGGCGCGGCGGGTTTCTTGCAGGTCTTCGACGGTGGGGGGATTGAACATGTGGTAGCCTCCGTACAGCACTGGACCGCGTTTCCAACGAAGTGTTGCCGAGAGAATGCAATACGTTCCCGGTCACGGCTCAGGTAGGTCATCATTTTCGCGCTCACGCTGAACGCAACTTTCCTATTTTTACATATTTTTGGACTCGGTGCATGAGCATTGCTATACAAATCGTAACTGCTCAGCAGCGAGTTTTAACGCGGCGAATTGGGTAGAGTAGAGCATCAGCAAGGATGCCTGCCCCAACTGCACACGCCTGGAAGCCCAGTTGGCTGAGGTACTGGCCGAACTTCAGGCGATCAGGGCGCAACTC
>JANXWI010000040.1 GCA_025351205.1 Deinococcus sp. | reverse complement strand
GCAGGCCCAGGAGACCCAGGACCGGGCCATCATCGGGCTGCACAGCCTGCAACGCCAGCTGGAACACCTCGACGGTCAGGGCGAACAGCCGCTGATGGAACGCATTCAGGCCCGGCGGGGCAGCGGCAGCCCGATTCCGACCGCGCTCCGCAAAGCGCTGGAACTGGAGCTGAACCACGACCTGAGCCGGGTGCGCCTGCACGACGACGCCGAAGCAGACACGCTGGCGAAGAAGGTGAACGCGGTTGCGTTCACCACCGGACAGGACATCTTTTTCAAGGCCGGCACCTTTAATCCCAACACCAGAACTGGCGTGGAGCTGATCGCGCACGAGGTCAAGCACACCAAGCAACAGGCGCGGGGCACAGCCAAACCGGGCATCGACGGGGATGCCGGGCAGGAGCACGACGCCCGCAGCTTCGGCAGCCAGTTTGCCGCGAAGGTCGATCTGGACGTTCTGGCGGGCATGGCACACAAGGCCGTTCCGCAGAATAAGCAGGCTACGGCTCAGAACAGGCAGGTCACGGCGCTGCCCGTGCCTCCCCAGATGGCCGCCAACCCGCACGCCCCCGGCGTGTACACCAAACAGGCGGCGCTGGCCCGGGCACAAGACGGCGCGGCGCAGTCGGCGCTGTATCACGGCTTCGCGGGCCTGGGGCTGCAACGGCTGTACGACGGAACGCTCCAGCGTAACTGGCTGGGCGACGCCTGGGACGCCACCGGCGGCAAGGTGGTCGGCGCCGTGGCTGATAAGGGCAAGGAACTGGTGTCGGGCGGCCTGAAGCTGATTCCGGGCTACAAGGAACTGTGCCTGACCTTCGGCAAGGACCTGGTGACCGGCAAGGCCATGGCCCAGAACCCCAATGCCATTCTGGATGCGCTGGCCAACTGGCTGCCAGGGCCGCTGAAAGACATCATCAAGGCGGTCAGGGAAAGCGGGGCGCTGCCCAAGGCCTGGGCGTGGTTCCAGGGTGAGCTGAAGAAACTGAACCTGGGCGGGCTGCTGGGCGAGGTCGGCAGCGCCATCAAAAGCGCCAGTCTGAGCAAGGCCAAGCAGGCCATCATGAGCCGCGTCGGTGGTTTGAAGGCTTTGATCGTCGGCAGCGCCCGGAGAATTGCCGACATTGCCCTGACCGCGCTGGCAGCGGGTCTGGGACCAGTTGGTCAACAGGTGGTGGCTCAGCTGCGCAAGAGTGGCGACCTGATCTTGCAGGTGATGAAGAACCCGGCCAAATTCGCAGGAAACCTGCTGAACGCTCTCAAGGGCGGCTTCCATAACTTTTCCAGCCACGCATCCAAGCATCTTCAAAACGGGCTGGGCCAGTGGCTGAGCGGGGCCAGCGGTATGGTGTTTCCGGCCAAACTCGACGTGCAGGGTGTACTGATGACGGCCCTGAGCGTGATGGGCCTGACCTATCAGGCCATGCGTGGCCGCCTGATCGCGCAGCTCGGTCCCGGTGGAGCCAAGAAGGTGCAGCAGGCCGAGGCCATGGGAGGAGCGCTGCAAACGATGAAGGGCGGACTGCACAGGGCTGACGAGATGAAAAGCAGCGGCGGCAGTGTCGGCGGTGAGGTGGTGGCCGGGATCAAGGGCGAAGTGACGCGGGGGCTGGTGGTGGCGGGCATCACCAGGGTCGCCAGTCTGCTGATTCCCGGCGGCGGTTTTATAACAGCACTCGTCGGGGCGTTCAAGAGCGTGCAGTTTCTGATCCAGCAGGGGTCACAGATCATGGGCGTGATCACCAGCGCCCTGGGCAGCGTGTCGGCCATTGCGGCGGGCAATATCGGGGCGGCGGCGGGCCTGGTCGAGACCACGCTGGCGCGGAGCATTCCGGTGGCCCTGGGCTTTCTGAGCAAGGTGCTGGGCATCGGCAATATGGGCAGCAAGATTCGGGCCATCATCGAGAAGGTGCGCGGCAAACTGGACCGGGTGCTGGATAAGATCATCGCCCGTGTCAAGGGCGTCATCGGCGCGGGGAAAACAGCGGTTGGCACGCCTTCCAAGACTCCGAATAAAATCGTGGCGGGGGCGGGTTCTCAGACCCCGAAGAAAGTTAGCGCGAGTCCCAATGTTCCAAAAAAGGTCGTCCCTCCAAAAGCATCAGGCCAACAGGCTTCTAAATTTGATGACAACGCCAAGAAAGCAAAACTTAAGACTGCCGTTAAAGCAATTAAACCGAAAGTGGTGACCGCTCTCGGCCAATCACACTCTGTTCTCGAAATGCGCGGTCTGTTGCAGCAGTGGAAAACCGAGTTTGGACTGACCTCCCTCGACTTTTCATCGAAAACAGGCAACACCACGATTGTTGCAAAGGTCAATCCCGAACAACAGGTCGCCACAGCTTATCTTTTTAACTCAAAAGACGGAGCTGCGCTCAGGCCACTTGTGCGATTGGTGTCACAGAATCTACTTTCACATCCAAAAGTTCAAACGTTGGTCAAGGAAATGCGGATTCAGAATTTCAAGCTGAATAAAGTCGGCGACTTCCTGGGATCAAAACAACATCCGTTCCAATCCAGCAGCGGCGTGGGTCTGTTGGCTCAAATTGCCTTCTGGCGTGCTCAGGGGAAAGCTACTCCGCAATTTCCAGTCAGCGGTCCTCACCCACCCTTAAATGAGGATACTGGCAAATTCGGCAGAGGAAATCGGTATTACTACAACCACACCACTGCCGATCCCAAACTGACTTCTTCAGGAACGCATCAATACTCGCCCACCAATGTTCATATCGCCGGGGCAGGCAGTTACCTTGGCGGGGATAAGAAGGCGATGCTGACGAGGATCGAAGGAATTAAAAAACGTCTAGGTGAGTCAGATGCATTCATCGCCGGTTTGTTGTCTGCTTTAATTAGAGGCGATCCACCAGAAGGGCTTAGTAAAGTAGAATTAAACTCAATAAAAAGTCTCAAACAGCTCCTTCTCACAAGTGAATCGAAAAGAAGTAATGAAAATATTGTACACGGGCCTATGCTTATCACAATGGTCGCTCAGGGCGCAATGAGCTGGACACAAGCGCTCAGCAAACTGCCTATGCATCCCGTGGGTGCTGAGGCAGGTAAACGTGAGCTGGAAAACCATGATCGAGCTAAAACGACGCCGCCTCAAGGGTCAATGGCAGAAAACATTTCTCGACTTGAAGCCGATCTGGCCAAAGAATATGTAGCACATATAGCGAAAGGCAATGGTATTGCAGTAAAGAGTTTCAATAACGTTCAAAGATTGATTGATAAGGAAATGCGAGGTTTTTATGGCTTATAGACAGAATGAAGCCTTATATCACCGAATGGCAATGAGGAAAGGATTCGGTCGGCAGGATTTTTCTTCATACGCTTTTGGAAAATACTGGCACGTAAAAGGATTCCATGGAGAAGGTGAAATAGAAGGGGTTTTAGGGGAATTTATTTGGTGTCCAGCTTCGAGGACTGTATTAGTTGATTATATCGAAGATACCACTACTCCATTAGCATATATCCTTATCCGGCCTTATGATAAAGACAATGAGGATTCTCAAAGGGATGCTGAAAAGATTTATAAGGAAATGATGAGATCGCTTCCTGTTTACCATCTTCCAGAATTAATCAATCATTTTAAATTGGTCTCTACGACTGAGCCGGTAGACTTGGATGAGGTTTACGCTCTAGGTAAGGGCTATGACGAC
The DNA here is from genome assembly GCA_025351205.1 of Deinococcus sp. Lineage (GTDB taxonomy): Bacteria > Deinococcota > Deinococci > Deinococcales > Deinococcaceae > Deinococcus. The sequence goes on along the minus strand of JANXWI010000040.1, from coordinate 17,685 downwards.
CTTTGCCAGCGAGAAGTCTTCGATACCTTAACTGTACTCGCTGGTCATAATGATGCTCAAGTTGCAATGGCAGTCGTGCTGACTGTCGGTTATATTTCTCAGCCCTCTGTTTTCAATGCCGTTCTGGAGTTGCTGACTACACATCAAAACACAGATGTGGCACTGGAAGCACAGCGGATGATTCGAGCTGGGGAAGCTGTTGGTGTTTAGCCCGCAACACAATGGCGACCCCGACCAAGAAGAGTCGTTGTGCCAGGGCCGCCCGCAGCCGCAGGGCGTAAGTCCGAAATGATTCGGAGGACCCATCAGGCCTCGCCAGATGTTTGACCACGCCAACTCCACTGCCTGGCAAGGCAGCGTCGGGGCAATCGCGGTGAGGCCGCTGCACCCCCGACCTGGTCTGGATGTCGCTTGTGGTGAGCTGAGTCGGCATGGCTTTGCAGGCTCCGGCCTTGCGCCAACCTCTTTGGCTGTCTGCTGCCCCGCTCCAGATTGTTGGCCAGATTGACATTTCTGCACCCCGTCCCTCACGCTCTGCCTGTAGATTGGGGCATGAACCTGTCCCCTTTCAACCTGCCTTTTCTGAAGTCAGCAGACGGTCAGCCCCTGCCCGGTGGTGTCAGCCGCCCGACCTGGGTGGTGATCGACATCGCCGGAGACTATCCGGCGCTGAACCCGGGCAACCCGCTGGCAGCCCTGCTCAACCGCCAGGACACGCTCGAAGCGCTAAGTGCCCGGCTGGACAAGCTGGCGCACGCCGACTGGCTGCACGGGGTGCTGCTGCGTTTCGGCAGCTACGGCGCTGGCCTGAGCACCTCGCGCACCATCCGTGACGCGGTGCAGCGGCTGAGCGAGCACAAGCGCACGGTGGCCTACCTCAGCAGCCTGAGCATGCCCTCCCTGCTGGCGGCGAGCGGCGCGGGCGAGGTGGTGGCCCCCGAGTCGGCGGAGATCAACGTGCTGGGGCTGGGGCTGGAGGTCACGTACCTGGGCGAGTTCCTGAAGAAAAACGGCGTCTCGTTCGAGAACCTGCGGATCCGCGAGTACAAGTCGGCGCTGACCCGCTTCAGCGACGACCAGATGGACCCCTACAACCGCGAACAGCTGACCCGGCTGCTCGACAGCATGGAAGAGGGCTGGTTGGCCGACATGGCCATGTCCCGCAAGGTCAGCCTGGAGGCGGCGCGCGGCTGGCTCGACCACCCGATCAGCTCGGCCCGGGCGGCATGTGCTGCGGGCCTGATCGACAAGGTGGCCTACGAGGACGAACTGATCGGCCCGGCCACGAGGCCCATGAGCGCGGTGATGGACCTGCTCAGACCGGCTTTGCGCAAGAACAGGGCGGCCAAGAACAGCGGGCGAATCGCCATCGTTCCGGTGATCGGCGCGATTGTCACGGGCAAGTCGCAGCGCAATCCGTTGCCGCTGTTCGGCGGGGTCAGCGCGGGGTCAGACACCGTGGTGGCGGCCCTGAAGCGGGCGGGCCAGGACAAGCAGACCAAGGCGGTGGTGCTGTACGTCGATTCGGGCGGCGGCTCGGCGCTGGCTTCGGACCTGATCTGGCGCGAGGTGAGCGTGCTGGGCGATAGATTGGGCAAGCCGGTGGTGGCGGTCATGGGCAGCGTGGCGGCCTCGGGCGGCTACTACGTGCTGGCCTCGGCCAAGTGCGTGATCGCCAGCCCTTACACCATCACCGGCAGCATCGGGGTGGTGAGCGGCAAACCGGTGCTCGAAGAGTTCAACCGCCGCCAGGGCCTGAACCCTCAGGGCGTGACCCGGCGCGAGACCGGCCTGATCTACAGCAGCGCCCGGCCTTTCTCGGCGGCCCAGCGCGAGCTGATGGAGCGCAGCATCGAGGAGGTCTATCAGCGCTTCACGCTGCGGGTCGCCCAGGGGCGCGGGCTGAGCCAGGAGCGCGTCAACGAGCTGGGCCGGGGCCGCATCTGGAGCGGTCAGGACGCGCTGGAACACGGCCTGATCGACGAACTGGGCGACCTGGAAACCGGCATCCGGCGGGCCTGCGAGTTGAGCGGGCTGCCCTACGGCGCACCTACCTGGACCGCCGCACCGAAGGGCAAAGGCCCGCTGCCCGAGTTCGCCCAGGCCGCAGACGAGGCCGCCAGCCTGAACCTGCTGGCCGGGTGGCCGGGCACCGGCGTGCTGACCTGGATGGACACCGACCTGCGAATCCGCTGAACCAGAGCGCCTTCAACGAAGACAGAAGAGGGGCAGAAACTCCGATATGGATGTTCCTGCCCCTCCTGTTTTCAATTCTCTCCAGGTTCTTCCGAAGCTTAAATCTCGGCCATCGCCGCGCCCGGACGCTCGCCGCCATCACCCTTGCTGCGGGTGGGCATTTTCAGGTTGGGCATCGGCAGCACCGAGAGCAGGGCCAGCAGCGCCACGAAGATGCTGATCAGGTAGATGCGGCTGATGGTGGTCGCAAACGTCACCTTGACGGCGCGGGCAGACAGGGCGTAGCTCGTCTTGACCGTACTCAGCACAGAGGCCTGTGCCGCGTCGAGGTTGGACTTGAGGGTTGCCAGAACGCCTGCCTGACCCTGCGGGCTGGCAATCGCCTGGGCCGGAATGTTGCTCAGGCCCTGACGAAGCCCGGCAGGCAAGGTCTGATCGGCCTTGAGGGCCGCAAACTTCGCCGGGTCACCGGACTTGATGGCCGCCTCAATGGTCCCGTACTGCTTGGTGAAGCCGTCGCTCACGCCTTTAGAAATCTGCTCCAGCGTCGGGGCGGCTGCCCCCGCGCGGCTGTTGCCGCCAGCACTGGTGCCGGAGGCGAATTTCTTGCGGGTGTCTTCCAGCTGCGCCACCACGGCAGGCGTCTGCCCGACCTCGACGGTCCTGAAGGACTTGTCGGCGTTGGACGCCAGCCCGCTGCTCAGCACCGCGCCGAAGATGGCCGTGCCCAGCACGCTGCCCAGCTGCTGAAAGAACTGGCCGCTGGAGGTCGCCACGCCGATTTCCCAGGGGTGGACGGCGTTCTGAATGGCGAGGTTGAACAGCGGCAGCGCCGGGCCGATGCCCAGGCCCAGCACGATCATGTACAGGATCACGCGGCCATACGGGGTGTCGGCGTTGAGGGTCGAGAGCAGCAGGAAGCCGCCCATCATGAGGCACAGACCGATGATGATCAGCACCTTGTAGTAGCCGAGGCGCGAGGCGATCTGGCCGCTCATGATGGCCCCGAAGATCAGGCCCAGCGTGAGCGGAATGGTGGCGGTGCCGGCGGCGGTGGCCGACACGCCCTGCACGTTCACGAGGTACAGGCTCAGAAACAGGATGGCGCCCAGGAAGGCCGCGCCGATGAAGAAGCGGGCGGTGACGCCCCAGGCAAAGGTCGGATTCTTGAACAGGGTCAGCGGCAGAATCGGGCTTTCGTGACGCCGCTCGACGAAGATAAAAGTGATGAGCGACGCCAGCGAGAGGGCGAACAGGCCCAGCACCACGCCGCTCGTCCAGGCGTAGGTCTTGTCCGCGCCAAAGGTCAGGGCCAGCAGCAGCGGCACGGTGAAAATCACGATCAGCACCGCGCCCACGTAGTCCACCTTGGGCTTCAGGCCGCTCGCCAGGGTCGGCATCTTGGAGGCGATGAAGGCCAGCGCGATCAGTCCGATGGGCAGGTTGACGTAGAACACCCATCTCCACGAGACGTTGTCGGTCAGAAAGCCGCCCAGCAGCGGCCCGATCACGCTGGAGATGCCGAAGACCGCGCCGAACAGGCCCTGGTAACGGCCCCGGTCAGCGGGCGCGAAAATGTCGGCGATAATGGCGAACGCCACCGAGGTCAGCGCGGCTGCACCCAGGCCCTGAAGCGCCCGGAACACCACCAGCTGCATCATGCCGCTGCCGAACAGGCTGCCGAAGAACGGTTCTCCGGCGGCCCCGCACAGCGCTGAGCCGATCAGAAACAGCACGATGCCGAACATCAGAATCGGCTTGCGCCCGTAGATGTCGCTCAGCTTGCCGTAGATGGGCACCAGCGCGGTGCTGGCGAGCAGGTAGGCGGTGGTGACCCAGGCGTACAGGCTCAGGCCGTTCAGCTCAGACGAGATGCGCGGCAGGGCGGTGGCCACGATGGTCTGGTCGAGCGCGGCCAGGAACAGACCCAGCAGCGTGCCGACCAGAATCAGGCGTTTGGTCGGGAAATCGAGCACCTCGGCGTAATTGATCCGGCCTGCCGGGGCCTGTGGGCCGGAAGGAAGGGGAGAGTTCTGGGTCATGCTGGCTCCTTGAGTGAAACGAGAGGCTTTGAATACGGGGCGCAAACGGTCTGGAGTAGGGCCGGGAACAGTTCAGGGGTTGAACTCTGGGGCCAGGCAATCTGGCAATGGCACGCCCACCGCTTCCAGGGCAAACAGCTCCCTGAGCAGCGACTCGATGGCGTCGGCAGCCGCCTCGATGGCCTGCGGGTTCACCTGTTGCAGCGTGACCCGGTAGGCGTCGGTGAAGCGGCTGTCCATGGTATCGACGATCTGCTGGCCGCGTTCGGTGAGTTCGAGCAGCTTGGCCCGGCGGTCGTCCGGGTTTTCACGCCGCTGGGCGTAGCCGCGCACTACCAGCCGGTCGGTCAGGTGGCTGGCGGCAGGCAGGCTCAGGCCGGTGCGTTCGGCCAGCCCGCCCACACTCAGCGGCGCGAAGGCCCTCAGCTGGTGCAGCGCACTCATCTGCGAAAAACTCAGATCCTCGTCCTGAAGCTGCTCCTGCATGGCCCCCATCACCTGACTGGAAATGTGGCGGTGAAGCGTTTTCATGCTGCGCCCCACGCGGGTGGCTGCCAGCATGCGCCGCTGCTCGGTCTGCTCAGCCGACTCGAAGCTCATCCCTGATGTTCTCGCCTCCTTCACGCTTGCAAGCATGAAACTATTTGCTGCCTTGAATAGTGTTCCTCAGCACATGTACCGGGTCCGGGTAAAAACAGATTCCTGAGCAAACCGAGGCTCAGACGTCGCCATTCACGGGCACGGAAGCGCCAGTGGGCCATAAAAAAACGCCCCGGAAGGGCGCTTTGCGGCTGATCAACGGCTGAAGTCAGTCTCTCTTCAGCTCGCCGAGGTGATGGCTGGCCTCGGCGCTGTGGCCCTCGGCCTCCAATCGGGCGGCGGCGGCGTTGGCCTTGTCTGCGGCATTCTCCAGCGGATCGTTGCCGACCATGCTGGCGATATCGTGCCCGACAGCCTTGGCGCGGTCCACGCCCTCTTCGAGCTTGGCCTTGGCAGCGCCCAGCAGGTTTCCGGCCATGGTGTTGTCTTCACTCATCAGTGTTGACCTCCAGTCGTGGATTTCCGCAGCAAGACATCCCTGTCTGCACGTCGGATGAGAAAATGATGCAGCGGATTCATCAGGGTTTCTTATGGTTTGCTTCAGGATATCTTTAGATTGTGACTGTTTCCAATATCTGGAAAAAGGGGTTCAGAACCCGGCGGTTGGGCGGGAAAGCGTGCCACAGCCAGTGACAGCCGCAACCTGTACGCGCGGCCACCAAGTGTGTGGCCTACGCTAAAGTGGACAGCACTATGGATACCCACATTGTCGTGCCCGAAGGCGAGAAGATCACCATGCAGCAGGGCGTTCTTCACGTTCCCAACAACCCCATCGTGCCCTTCGTCGAGGGTGATGGCACCGGCCCAGACATCTGGAAGGCGAGTGTGCGGGTGCTCGACGCCGCCGTGAAAGCGGCTTACGGAGACGCGCGCAAGATCGCCTGGATGGAGGTTTATGCGGGCGAGAAGGCCACCCAGGTCTACGGCGAGAACGAGTGGCTGCCGCAGGGCACCGTGGACGCCTTCGACGAGTATCTGGTGGGCATCAAGGGTCCGCTGACCACCCCGGTTGGCGGCGGCATCCGCAGCATCAACGTGGCGCTGCGCCAGCTGCTCGACTTGTACGCCTGCGTGCGCCCGGTGCAGTACTTCGCGGGCGTGCCCAGCCCGGTCAAGCAGCCGGAGCTGGTCGACATGACCATCTTCCGCGAGAACACCGAAGACATCTACGCGGGCATCGAGTACATGGCCGGAACGCCGGAAGCCGCCAAGATGCGCGACTTTCTGGTGAATGAGATGGGCGTCAGCAAGATCCGCTTCCCTGAGTCCAGCAGTTTCGGCGTCAAGCCCGTGTCGCGTGAAGGCACCGAGCGGCTGGTACGCGCCGCGATTCTGTACGCCCTGGAAAACAAGCGTAAAAGCGTGACGCTGGTTCACAAGGGCAACATCATGAAATTCACCGAAGGAGCCTTCCGCGACTGGGGCTACGAGCTGGCCAAACGCGAATTCGGCGGTGTGGAGATCGACGGTGGCCCCTGGCTTCAGCTGCCCGGCGGCGTCGTGATCAAGGACGTGATCGCCGACGCCTTCCTGCAACAGATTATCCTGCGCCCCGCCGAGTACGACGTGATCGCCACCCTGAACCTGAACGGCGATTACATCTCCGACGCGCTGGCGGCCCAGGTGGTCGGCATCGGCATCGCGCCGGGGGCCAACATCAACTACGTCACGGGCCACGCCATCTTCGAGGCCACCCACGGCACCGCGCCCAAGTACGCGGGCAGGGACATGATCAACCCGTCGTCGGTCATTCTGAGCGGCGAGATGCTGCTGCGCCACCTGGGCTGGACCGAGGCCGCCGACCTGATCTTGGCGAGCATCGGCAAGACCATCGGCCAGAGGACCGTGACCTACGACTTCGCCCGCCTGATGGACAGCCCCAACCAGGTCGGGACCAGCGCCTTTGCCGACGCGCTGATCGCCAACATGTAAGCGGCGAGTTCAGATCAAGCAGCAGCCCTGGCCTTCGCTGGGGCTGCTGCTTCTGGTTCCTGGCAGCCTCTGGAAGCCGTGCTACCCTGCGTCCATGACCAGACAGGCCGTGAGGGTAGACAGGGCGTGACCAGACTGTTCGTTCTGCTGCTGGGCGTTCTGCTGCTGGCGCTGGTAACCCTCACGGGCGTGTGGCTGGTCGGTCAGCTGCTGAGCGGTCTGGGGGCTTTCGTGGTGGCGGCAGCGGGCGTGCTGGCCGGACTGCTGAGGTTTCTGCTGCTGGCAGGCGGGCTGTGCGGCGTGGTGTACTTCGTGACGAGCAGCTGGCGGTCCAGGGCGTGACTGTAATGTGTCGGCGGCCTGTTGTTGGCCTGTCGGTCTCGGGCCTGCTGATTTCGACCATTCTTCCAGACGGTGACTCTGTACGCGGCGCAGGCCGTGGCACGCGCCGCTGGCCTTGACGCGCTACTCTTCGCAGGTGGAGAGTTCTCTTGGCCCCGTTCCTGCCGCCTTCGTCGGCACCGACTACGTCGTTTTCGATCTGGAGACCACGGGCCTCAGCCCCGAGCGCGACGCCATCGTGGAGATCGGGGCGGTGCGGATACGCGGCGGGCAGGTGCAGCACCACGAGGTGTTCCAGACGCTCGTCAAGCCGCAGGACGCCCTGGGACAGACCATGAGCATCCCCTGGTACACCGTGCGGGTTCACGGCATCAGCGACGCAATGGTGACGGGCGCGCCCCGGCTGGGCGAGGTGCTGCCCGCCTTTCTGGAGTTCGTGGGCGGCGCGGCGGTGGTGGCGCACAACGTCGCCTTCGACAGCGGCTTTGTAAAGGCTGGCGCGGCCCGGCACGGTCTGGTCTGGAAACCAGCCCGCGAGCTGTGTACTGTGCAGCTTTCCCGGCGCGCCTTTCCGCGTGAGCGTGGCCACAAGCTCGACGCGGTGGCCAGCCGTCTGGGGCTGGAATTCGGGGACGGGGGTCGCCACCGCAGCCTGGGAGACGTGCGCGTCACCGCCGACGCCTTTGTGCTGCTGATGCAGAGGCTGGAAATGGCCGCCCAGCGCTGAACAACAGGGACGCTGGCAGTGTGTCTCCAGGTGAAGCGGTCAGGCTTGGTCAAGGGGGTTGTTGATTCGACAGGAACATCGGCGCAGAAGTGATTGCATGGACCTGATTGCATGGACAACAGAGGCGTCGCCGGGCGTCACGAATCTGGATCTCCGTTCGTCCTATCGAAGAGACAACAAAAACAACCGGGGCCGCCTCAGGGCGGCCCCGGTTGTTTGTTGTTTCGTCTACTTCTTTTTGTTCTTGGCGCGGGACTTGCCCAGCGACTGGCCCTTCTTGAAGCTCGCCTGCATCTTCTGACGGGTTTCGGCGGCCATCACCTTGAAATCGACCAGGCCAGCCTCGATGGCCTCCATGCTGGGTTTGATCTTGCCCCCCTTACGGCTGGCGGCCAGTTCACGGTTGGTCTCGTCGAACCATCTGTCGAAGGCCGGGCTGATCTCGAACAGCATTTCCTTGGCCTCGCGGTTGTAAGACGCGCCGCCGCCACGACGGCTGAACGACTTGGGCAGCGTAAAACGCTCGGGCATATAAGCGCCCTCGAACTTGCCTTCACGAACTGCATTTCTGAACAGTTTGACGAAGGTATCGCTGCGTTGGGGGTTGGTCAGATGCGCCACCTGCTCACTAAGTTTACGGTATGTCATATGTTGTTCCTCCTGTAAGATTTCATCTCCATTGTTCAGTCTGATCGGCTGTTTGTCAATGTTTGTGTTGTGTTCTGGGTCTCCGCTGTGTACAGGGCGCAGCGAGCTGTCTGCCCTGAGCAATGAAATCACCTGAGCAATGAACTCAATTGTGCCCGGTTCATTTTTAAGAGTCAGTTCCAGAATACCAGCCGCCGATCCTGTATCAGTGGGCCTTAGAGCTGTGACGCAGCACCATCAGAATGCTCGCCACAGATGTTCACACTTCGGGCAGATATGTCCGCGCATCAGTTGCTGCATTCTAGAGCATTTGTCAAAATAGCTTTCTTACTTTGACCGACCAGAGGGAGTGAATTTGGTGAGCAGTTGGGAGAATGGAGGGACGCCCTGGCGGTTCTCTCGTACCGGAATTCGGACAAATGCTCTATTTCTGTCGATTGACGACAGCGTTCTCAAACAGCTCAGCGCAGCGTCTTGTTCAGATTTGTTCAGAAGGGGCGGAGTGATGAGCGGGCCACTCAAGCATATCCAGGCGCGCTGTTCCGATCAGGCTGTTTTTTCCCGTGAAAGCACCTGACCGCCGATTGACCAGGCCGGTCTGCCATACCCGTTTCGTCTACAGCTGTGCGCCGATTTCAACCGGAAGATGCCGCTTTTCACCGAAACTGCGCGTCACGACGCTGTCAAACAGCTTTCCGTAGAGCTTTACACGAAGATGTTTAGAGCATTTGTCAAAAAGGCGTTCTCTTTTTGACCGACTGGAGCGGGCAAGCGTGCTCAAGCGCGCTGTTCTGCCCAAGACAGGAGTGAATTTAGTCGAGGATTTGGGAGAATGGAGCTGACGAAAGGCTGTTATTTCGGCAGCGGAGTTCGGACAAATGCTCCAGATCGTCGTGTAAAGGAGAGCTGTGAAACATTGACCGCGCCGCAAATTCGGAGAGGGAGGCCAGGGGGTCGCCCGGCTTCCCTCTCCTGGGATGGCGTGCGGCGGTTACTTGCCCGCAGGCGGTGGAGTCACGGGTGCAGGGATGGTCGGAGCTGGAGCGGCTGGAGGGGCCGCCCCGGGCTTGGTCGGTGCCGGGGTTGCCGACGCCGGTGCGGTGGGTGCTGGCGCGGCGGGTGTTGGCGCAGCGGGGGCCACCGCAACAGCGGCGGGCAGCGTCGTGACCTTGATTCTGGCAACCTGCGCGTCCACGTATTTCTGGGCCGACTCGCTGCCCAGCTGGTCACGAATCTTGGCCTGCACGTCGGCCAGCGGCTGAACCCCGGCGGCGTTGCGGCGGCTGACCACGATCACGTGCCAGCCAAACTCGGTCTGCACGATCTGCGGCGTGTTCAGCGGTCCGGTGAACGCGGCCTTGTCGAAGGGGGGCACCGTCTCACCCATGCCCAGACACCCCAGGTCACCGCCCTGCGCGGCGCTGCCGGGGTCCTTGCTGACTTTGGCGAGGTCGGCAAAGACCGCGCCGCTGCCCAGCTTCTTCACGATGTCCTGGGCCTCGGGCTGGGTCGCCACCAGGATGTGTTTGGCGCACGCCTGGGCGTCCTGGGTGAACTTGGCCTTGTTCAGCTGGTAATAGCCCGCGATCACCGCGTCGCCGAACTTGAATTTTCCTTTCAGGCTGCTCAGGTACGCGCTGTACGAGGCCCCGTCTTCCAGCGAGGTGCGGAAGGCGGCGGGGTCGGTAAAGCCGCTGGCACTCAGGGCGTCCTGAAACTCGGCGTCGGTGGCAAAGCCGCTTCTGGCCTCGGCGTAGTCCTTGTCGGTCTGCGCGGGGTCGGGTTTGAAGCCTGCCGTGCGGGCCAGCTGCAACACCGCCTGCTGGCGGGCGAACTGCTCCAGCAGCTGTGGACGGTACTGGGCGAACGAGGCCAGCACGTCTTCGCTCAGCGGAATGCCCTGGGCATTGACCGTGCGTGCGGCCAGCTGCCGGAAATACGACTCGAACTGGGCCAGGGTGACGGTCTGGGTTCCCACAGTGGCGACGGTGATCGCCGGGCCAGTCGCTGCTGCCGGGGTGGTGACAGGAGTGGCCGCCGGCGCTGTGACCGGCGCAGCGGGCGCAGGCTGGGCCGCCGGTGCGGGCGCTGGCGCTGCCGGAGACGCGGGAGGTGCCGGGGTCGTGGGGGTCGCGGGCGCGGTCTGGGCGAGGGCTGCGCTGCCCACGGTCAGGGCCAGAGTCAGGAAAAATTGTCTCACGCCACTCACTGTACCGTACCCCGCATGCGCGCAATGAGTTCTCTCTTTGCAATGTTTACTGTGTACTGTTCAGAGAAGCGCCACATCTGCCCGCTTCCCCGCCTGCTGCCAGAGAACTCTGCTGCCAGGGAGGCCTGCACCGAACAGTGCATATTTTCCTGATGGAACGGTGCATGTCTTTCTGGGAAAAACGGAACAGCGCTCGTTTTCCTGAAGAGGACAGCGCTCGTCCTGATGACAGCGGTTCGCTTTCTTGACCAGGACTGCTTGACCTGCACGGTGCGGCGGTGGACGGCGGCAAAGCGGAAGCGCTGACCGGGCGCAGGCAGACCCAGCTCCAGGCAGACCCAGCTCCAGGCAAACACTGGCCCGCCTGCGCTATCATCCGGCCCGTGTCTGACGCCCGCCCGATCAACCCTGCCCCTGCCAGCCCGGCTCCAGTCGATCCTGGGCCAGCCGACTCGGCCCCGGTCAGCTCAGTTCAGGGCAGCCCAACTCCGGTCAATTCGGCCCCGCTGCGCCTGGAGGCCGTGCAGAACGCCGCCCGCTACGACGAGGTGGTGCGCACCATGCCCATCACCAGCGCGCTTCAGGGCTGGGGCTACGGTGAGGCGCGGCGCACGCTGGGTCAGACGCCGCTGCGCTACCTGATCTGGCAGCAGGACCGCGTGGTGGGCGCGGTGCAGCTGATTCGCAAAAGATTGGTTCCCGGCTTCAGCACGCTGTATGCCCCGCGCGGCCCGGCCTTGCAGTCGCTGGAGCTGTTGCCGCTGCTGGCCCCGGCCATTCGCCACGTGGCGGGCAGGGGAGACGCGCTGCTCAAGATCGAGCCGCCCGTGGCGATAGACGCGCTGGCTGAGCAGGCCGAGGCGAGGGTGCCTGCCAGCTACGGGCCGTTTTTGCGCGCAGAGACCGAACAGCCCGAACACACCATCGTGGCGAACCTGAGCGCCGGCGAAGACGAGCTGTTCGCCGGGCTGCACAGCATGGCGCGGCGCAACGTGCGGGCCGCGCAGAAGGCGGGCGTGACGGCGGGCCGCGACCAGGATTTCGACGCCTTCTGGGACATTTTTACGGCGACCAACGAGCGGGCCAGCCTGGGGGCTTTTCCGCGCGGCTACTACGAGACCATGCTGCGCGAGGGCAACGCCCACGGCGGCGAGGCATACATCGTGCTGGCGCGGCACGAGGGGCGGGCGCTGGCGGGCGGCTTCTTCCTGGCGATGGGCGACACCACCTGTTACCTGTTCGGCGGCTCGGTCCGCGACGAGCGGGCAGGCGCAGACGGCGCGCCCCGCAAGGACGCCAAGGCCCCCGACGCCTTCTACTGGCACGCCATGCTCGACGCCAGGGCGCACGGCTACCGGGTGTTCGACTTCTGGGGCATTCCGCGCAAACTCGACGAGGAAAAACACAGCTTCGGGGTCTTCAAAATGAAGCTGAAATTCAGCGAGCAGCGCGTCTGGTATCCGGCCTACGATCTGCCGCTCAGCCCGCTGGCCCCGGCCATCGCCCGGCTGCTGCGCTGGCGCAAGACCCGCAACAACCTGCGCAAGCGCGGGAGCGCCGAAGATGTGCTGTAGCCGGATGCAGGCGTGACACCCGCCCACGACACCCCGCTGGCCCTGCTGGGCTACGCCCCGGACGCGGCGCGCGCCCTGCGTGAACTGGGACTCACGGCGATTTCCGTGCCCACAGGCAATCTGGAAGAGGTGCTGCGGGCCTGCGCCGTGCTGGCCTGCCCCGGCGCGCTGGTGGCCGGGCCGCTGCGGGCCGCCGTGCTGGATCTGGGGTCGTCCACTTCTCCGTCCGCGCCCCCGTCTGGAGTGCGTGCAGACACGGCGGCGCTGCGTTCCGGGGTCGCCGACGCCGTGTCGTTCACGGGCGGGCAACACGGGCAGGCCACCCAGGCACACGCCACCTGCACCCTGCCCGACGCGCTGCTCGACACCCTCGAAGACAGCGGTTACCCGGTGCGCGGGGCCAGGGCGCTGCTGATCGGTCAGAGCGGCGACCTGGGAGCCGGGCTGGCCCTGACCCGCCTGGGGCTGAGCAGCCTGACCCTGGCCGCCGCCTCGCACCCCGAGGCCGAGGCGCTGGCACGCGGCCTGCCCGGTGGCCTCAAGGCACACGTCACCTCGCGCAGCGATCCGGCACTCACCACCCTGGCCGAACGCGCCGACCTGATCGTGCTCACCGCCGGGCCACTGCCACCCGGCGTGCTGCAACCCTTCCACGCGCTGCTCGACCTGACCGGAAGGGCCAGCAGCGCCGCCAGCAAGGCCGGGGCCGCCCTGGTGCCGCTCACCCGCCTGCCCGAGCTGCGGCTGGCCCGCAGGCTGCACCACGCCACCGGGCAACGCTTCGCCCCGGAGGTGCTGAGCGAACTGGCCAGGGTGCTGGACTGACGCGCCGGACCGAACCATTTGGTAGGCCGGAAAAGGGTCGGCTGGTCCTCCGTCAACCGATCTGACGGCAGGTTCTCTTCCCCTCTACCCCTGTGGGAGACTGGTACAGCTGCTTGCAGAGGGGCCTCGCGCAGCGAGGGGGTGAGGGAAATGGGCCGGGCATCCGAAGAATGCTGACCGGATGCCCCCACTGAACGGTTGATGCTGGACCATACGGGCGCTGGATTCTTGTTGATGGCCTGAACCGTGTTTATCTCAGGTATGGACAGGTCAGGAAAACGTCGTTCAGGAGGCTCAGCCAGCCCGTTTCCCTGCTACCCCCTGGCCCGGTCCAGGTCCAGCACCGCCCGGGCCGTCACCTCGTCCACGATCAGTCGGTGCATCAGTCGCCCCTGGAGCGCGGCGTGAAGGGCCGCCACCTTGCCCAGACCGCTGACCACGCAGACGGACTCCGGTGCGGCCTGCATCAGGCTCAGGTCCGGCCCGCTGGCGCGCGCGTTGAGCGACAAACCCTGCCAGCCGCCGTCGGCCCGGAAAAACACGGTGGCGATGTCGCCCACGGCCCCCTCGCTGCTCAGGGCGAGCAGGTCGTTCGCGCCCAGGTATCCGGCGGTGTACACGTGGCTGGGCGTGTGGGCTGTGTGGCTGCCCACCGAGTACATCAGGATGTCGGCCCGCTCCTGCAAGTCCAGGACGTGCCGCACGCTGCGTTCGCGCCACATCGCCTGCTTGGTGGCCGGGTCGTCGAAGAAGGTGGGAACGGGAAACAGTTGCGCCCCGGCGCTGAAGTTCCGGGCGAAGCGCAGGATGGTGTCGGTCACGAAGCCGCTGACGAACTCGCTGTCGTTGGCCGAGCCGTTGAGCTGCACGAAGGTCACGTCGGCCACGGCTCTGGGCACCAGGGAGCGGCTCACAGCGCTCATGGTGTTGCCCCAGGCCAGCCCGACCCGCATGCCGGGGCGCAGCAGACGGCCCAGCAGGCTGGCGGCGGCGGCGGCGACCCGTTCGGTCCAGAGGTCTTCCGCGCTGCCCAGCGGCACGCCGACCACCTGCGGAAGCAGAAAGGGATACCGCGCCCTGAGCTGGGCCTCCAGCCCCTGCGCCTGACCCTCGGGGTCATGAATGCGGATCTCGACCAGGCCGCTCTTGCGGGCGTGAGACAGCAGCCGCGACACCTTGGGGCGCGACAGGCCGAGTTCACCGGCGATCCTGTCGGTGGTCAGGCCCTGTTCGTAGTACAGCCGGGCCACCCGCACGGCCTGTACGGCCAGCGTGGGCTGAGGCGCTGGATGGTCTGCGGACAGGTCGTCTGCGGACAGGTCGTCTGCTAACAGGGTGTCGGGTAACAGGGTGTCGGGGCCGGGCTGCTCGGTGCTCATGCGCTGGGCATCAGGATACGGCGGCGGGCGAGGGTGTCAAGCCGCGCCGGACCGGGCGTGCCGGCCAGACCGCTGTCCAGCGCCGGTGTTGCGGAGCGCGCGCCCGCACCGCCCCGGACGCTGAGACGGACTTGAACATACGTTCATCGGCATGTATCATCTGTTCACGCAATCTACATCAAAACCCAGGGCGCGGTTCAGGACTCCGGCACCGGAACTCCGGGCCGCCTGAATTCCGAATTTCATGGAAATATGACCCTGCACAGTCCAGACCTTGCGAGACTCAGACCCTGCGAAACCGGGTCTCCGTGCGCCGGCTGGTCTGAACGTCTGTCGGTCTGAACGTCTGTCGGCCTGAACGTCTGTCGGTCTGAATCTGTCGCAACCTGCCCTGCACGGTTCTCCTCAATAAGAAGGCGCTGCTTACTGATAGTTTCCCCGTCTGCACAGCGTTCACTGCCCATCAACACAGATTATGGGGGAGAATGATGCCAAGATCGTTGTTATCGTTGATGTCACCGCCGTCACTGTCTCTGTCGCCGTCATTGACCACCCAAGCGGCCTGTTTCTCATGACCCTGACCCTCGAAGACGTGAGCAAGCGGGTCGGTGTACAGACGCACATCTACCCGCTGACCCTGACCTTGCAGCCCGGCCTGAACGTGCTGCTCGGCCCCACACTGGCGGGCAAGACCTCCCTCATGCGCCTGATGGCCGGACTCGATCAGCCGAGCACTGGCCGCGTGCTGATGGATGGGCAGGACGTAACGAACGTGAGCGTGCAGAAGCGTTCGGTGGCCTTCGTGTACCAGCAGTTCGTGAATTACCCGAGTTTCAGCGTGTACGAGAACATCGCCTCGCCGCTGCGAATCGCCGGCCTGAGTGCGGGCGTGATTCAGGAAAAGGTGCAGGCGGTGGCCGAGCTGATGCACCTGGAACCGATGCTCAGGCGCCTGCCGAGCGAGCTGTCGGGCGGCCAGCAGCAGCGGGTGGCGATTGCCCGCGCCCTGGTCAAGGAGGCCGGGCTGCTGCTGTTCGACGAGCCGCTGGTGAACCTGGATTACAAGCTGCGCGAGGAGCTGCGCGCCGAGATGCGCGAGATTTTTGCGCGGCGCAGCGCGGTGGTCGTCTACAGCACCACCGAACCCTTCGAGGCGCTGACCCTGGGCGGGCAGGTGGCGGTGCTGAGCGAGGGGCGGCTGCTCCAGACCGGGGGCACCCTGGAGGTCTACCACCACCCCGCCAGCGTGCGGGTGGGGCAGGTGTACAGCGACCCGCCGATGAACCTGCTCCAGGCGCGGTTGGGCGCGGGCCGGGGCCAGTTGCCGGGCGGCCAGGAGTTCGCCCTGCCCGACCACATGGCGGCCCTGAGCGGCGAGTTTCAGCTGGGCGTGCGCGCCAACCACGCAGGCCTGAGCCAGATGAGCGCGGGCGACCTGCACCTGGCCGCCCGGGTCGATCTGGCCGAGCTGTCGGGGTCCGAAACCTATCTGCACACCAGTCTGGTGGGCGCGGCAGGTGAGGCGGGGACAGAGGTGACGCGCGTTGTGGCGCAGCTTCCCGGCATCCATTCGGTCACGCCGGGCGAGGGCGTCACGCTGCACATCGACCCGCGCCGGATGTTCGCCTTCGACGTGGCCGAAGCGCTGGTGGCCGCCCCGCCCCATTCCAGTCTGCCCCATTCCAGTTTGCCCCGTTCCGATTCGCCCCGAACAGATTCTCAGCCAGTCAGTTCACAGCCGGTCAGCCCGGGAAGGAGCGCCTGATGGCCCGCATCGAACTCGACGGACTGGCGCACGCCTACCGCCCGAACCCGCAGAGGCCCGATGACTACGCCCTGCGCCCCATGACCATGACCTGGCAGGACGGCGGAGCCTACGCGCTGCTGGGGCCGTCGGGCTGCGGCAAGACCACGCTGCTGAACATCATTTCCGGGCTGGTGCGGCCCTCGCATGGTCGGGTGCTGTTCGATGGCCGCGACGTGACCGATGTGCCCACCGAGGGGCGCAACATCGCCCAGGTGTTCCAGTTTCCCGTTATTTACGACACCATGACCGTTCACGACAACCTGGCCTTCCCGCTGCGAAACCGCCGCCTGCCCGAGCCGGAGGTCCGCAGCCGGGTGCAGCAGGTGGCCGAGCTGCTGGAGCTGACGCCTGACCTGCGGACACGGGCCAGCGGGCTGTCTGCCGACATGAAGCAGAAGATCTCGCTGGGGCGCGGGCTGGTGCGCAAGGACGTGGCGGCCATCCTGTTCGACGAGCCGCTGACGGTCATCGATCCGCACCTGAAATGGCAGCTGCGCAGCAAGCTCAAGCAGATTCACCATGAACTGAAGCTGAGCCTGATCTATGTCACGCACGATCAGGTCGAGGCCCTGACGTTTGCCGATCAGGTGGTGCTGATGCAGGGCGGCGCGGTGATGCAGTCCGGCACGCCCCAGGCCCTGTTCGAGGAGCCGGAGCACACCTTCGTGGGCTACTTCATCGGCAGCCCCGGCATGAACCTGCTGGTCTGCACCCAGGCGGGCGAGGGATCGGTACAGATGGGAAGCGTGCAGCTGCCCGTCGAGCCGCACCTGCTGGAACGCGCGCGCGGCCAGGGCGAGCTGCAACTGGGCATCCGGCCCGAGTTTCTGGGGTGCAGCAACGTGCAGGAACCGGATTCGCTGCCCGCCACCATCGAGCGGGTGGACGACCTGGGCAACTACAAGATCGTGACCGCCACGCTGGGCGAACACACCCTGAAAGCCAAGCTCTCAGAAGACGCCCAGATTACGCCCGGAAGCGGCTGGCTGAGCTTTCCGCCCGGCAACACCAAGCTGTACGCGGGTGAAAGGATCGTGCGGTGAAGGGGCACCCCTCACCCCGCTGCTTAGCAGCGCCCCTCTCCCCAGAGGCGAGGGGAAGGCGTTTGCGATTCCACTCCATTTCATCGGTTGACGCTTTCCCAGTGGAGGTCCAGGCATGCTGAAACCTCGCAACAACAAGGCCTGGTTTCTGGTGCTGCCAGTGGTACTGTCGGTGGCCTTCAGCGCCATCATTCCGCTGATGACCGTGATCAACTACTCGGTGCAGGACATCATCGGGCCGGACCAGAAGGTCTTTGTGGGCCTCGACTGGTTCCGGGAGGTGCTGCGCGACCCCGATCTGCACGGCGCTTTCCTGCGGCAGATTCTGTTCACGCTGGCCGTGCTGCTCGTCGAACTGCCG
>JANXWI010000023.1 GCA_025351205.1 Deinococcus sp. | reverse complement strand
CCGCGCCGCAGGATGTCGGCGTGAACGCTCAGGGTCGCCTCCAGGTTGGCGTGCAGATCGGCGAGGACGGCGAGCTTCATCGCCCCGCAGTTTAGCCCGGCCACGCGGCCCAGGTCAGGAGCAAATACGCCAGTCGTGGCGGACGTAGAGGTCCAGCAGGGCCGAGATGCCCGGCAGGGCGGCAGCTACAGATTCCGAATTTCACACATCTTGATGTTTTTTTAAAGCGAGTAGAGAAATAAACTGCCACGTACAGACCAGGGCGTGGAATCAGCAGGACCGTCTAGCTGCTGGCCTCTTGCTTGAGGAGTGATGCTGGGAGGTAGTAAGTGAGCTGAGATTTTTGATAAAATCAACTCTCTGCTTGCTAATTACTCAAATTACTTCTGTGTTTTCATGAATTTTGCTAAGAGATGGCCTTTTATTTAGAATTGTGCGATCAGATATTTCTGAATGCCATTTACGCCCTTCCAGACGGCTCGGCGCTGATAAAAATGTATTAAAATCCTCAAAAACAGCGCCGTTAAGATTACCGATGTCTTGACAACAACAAAGGCCAGCCCATCTGCCCTGGCTGGCCCCTGTCATCATGCAAATCTACTTCTGCTTGCTTTCCTCGGCCCTGCCCTGCTCGCTCAGGGCGCTGAAGTCCTCGTCCGAGAGCCTGATGGCGGCGGCGGCCACGTTCTCTTCCAGGTGTTTGACGCTGCTGGTGCCGGGAATGGGCAGCATCACCGGGCTGCGTTTCAGGACCCAGGCCAGCGCCAGCTGTGAGGGGGTGGCCTCGTACTTTTTGCTCAGCTCGTCCAGAATGCTGCCGGGCCGCGCGAGGCTGCCCGCCGCCAGCGGAAACCAGGGAATGAAGCCGATACTCTGCCCCTCGCAGTAGTCCAGCACGGCTTCCGACTGGCGGGTGACCAGGTTGTACAGGTTCTGCACGCTTGTCACCTCGAACACCTTCTGCGCGGCCCTGATCTCGTCCACGCTCACTTCCGACAGGCCCAGGTGGGTGATCAGGCCCTCGTCCTGCATGGCCTTCATGGCCCCGAACTGCTCGTCCTGCGGCACCTTGCTGTCGATACGGTGCAGCTGCCACAGCGGAAGGGTGTCCAGCTTCAGGCGGCGCAGGCTCATCATGACGCACTGGCGCAGGTACTCGGGGCGGCCCAGCGGCAGCCAGACATCCGGGCCGTGGCGGGTCAGGCCGCCCTTGGTGGCGATCACGCTGCTGGTGTAGGGGGAAAGTGCCTCGGCGATCAGGTCTTCTGAAACGTATGGCCCGTAGCTGTCGGCGGTGTCAATCAAGTCTACGCCTAGTTCCGGCAGCCGCCTGAGCACGCGAATGCTCTCGTCATGGTCTTCCGGTTCGCCCCAGATGCCCTTGCCCGTGACGCGCATGGCCCCGAAGCCCAGACGGTTCACCTTCAGGCTGCCGCCGATGCTGAACTGCCCGCTCTGCTCGGCGTTGATCTTCATGGTCTGCGTCATGCTGTCTCCCTTGTGTCCGGAAAGTCTCGTCCGAACGTCCGCACACGTTGTACCCCCGTCCCCTTTTGCCCAACTGTGGCGCGTTGCCGGAATAAAGGGTTGATAAGGACACCGAGGTGAGCGTGGGAGAACAGCACGTTCTCTGCGAGCGGACGTCCTGGGCGGTGGTGCGGACAGTCTCTGAAAAGAGCACCCCCGGTCCCGGTAGACGCAGCGTTTTAAGCTCCTCATCCGCCGTGAAGAGAACGACCAGCCGTCTGTGTGCGGGCAGGCGTGCTCAAGCGGCGAAGCGTCCTCAAGGGCGCTGTCCTCGCCAAGAAGCGCGTCCGTTCTGCCCAAGCGGCGAAGCGCCTGCTGGGGGCTGTTCTGACCAAGAAGCGCGCTCTTGAGCAGGACAGCTGTCGTCGTGAACGAACGGACGCGGTTGACCCCGCCACTCATCCCCATGAGACGCCACTCCTCCCATTCTGCCCAGAAAGCTTGAGGGGCCATACAGGTGGCAGGGTTCCAGTCTGATGACGGATTGGACGGCAGTGCGTGCGACAGCTCGGCTCGACACCCTCCGAAATTGGAACAGAATTTTTCCGGACCAGCAGATCAGTCCCGGCTGGTGTTTCCGGCGGGACTGATGCGGATCTGCCGGTCTTCCGGCATCGGCGTCTCGGGCAGGTCGTCTTCGGAATCTGTGGCTGAACGTTCGCCTGGAAGTGTGCCTGCATTCTGGGCACCCGGAAGTGTGACTGCATTCTGGGGCGAATAGCTGGACAGGCCCGGCAGCGCGGAACGCGAACGCTTCAGGCGGTTCCAGACCTGGATTCCGACCAGCAGGATCAGCAGCAGGCCCAGCCCCACGGCGCCGATCAGGGTGCGTTGCTGCGGGTAGAGCACCAGTCCCATCAGGATCACGTACACCAGAACCAGGGCCAGATACGTCACCGGGCTGTTGCCACGACGT
Source organism: Deinococcus sp. (assembly GCA_025351205.1). Classification (GTDB taxonomy): domain Bacteria; phylum Deinococcota; class Deinococci; order Deinococcales; family Deinococcaceae; genus Deinococcus. The sequence goes on along the minus strand of JANXWI010000023.1, from coordinate 5,070 downwards.
TCGTTGAGCAGCATGTCGACGTAGGTTGGGCCGTCGCTCTGGCGGCTGGGCAGCGGGTAGGCGGGCATGCGGGCGGCCTGACCGATATCGACCACAATCGCCGTGATGTTGTCGGGGCCGCCCTCGGCGTTCGACAGGTCGATCAGCTGGCGCACCGCCACGTCCGGGTCGGGCTGGCCCGATAACACGGCGTACAGGTCGGCCTCCTCGATCACGCCGCTCAGGCCGTCGCTGCACAGCAGCAGCCGGTCACCCTGCCGCAGCGGCAGGCCGTACAGCTCCAGCCGCACCCGTTCCTCGCCGCCCAGCGCGTTGCTCACCACGCTGCGCCACTGGTGGGTGCGGGCCTCTTCCTCTGTCAGGTGGCCCAGGCGCACCTGTTCGGCCACCCAGGAATGGTCCTCGGTCAGGCGGTGCAGCTCGGTGCCGCGCAGCAGGTAGGCCCGCGAGTCTCCGACGTGGGCGATCAGGGCGGCGGCCCGGTCTATGACCAGCGCGACCAGCGTGGTGCCCATGCCCACGTACTCGCCCACCGCACTTCGCAGCACCGCCAGGTTGGCTTCCTGCACCGCCTCGGCCAGCCGTTCGGGGGCCGCGCCGCGCCCGTTCAGAAAGCTGGTGCTCAGGGTATCGAGGGCCAGATTGGCGGCCAGTTCTCCGGCAGCGTGCCCGCCCATGCCGTCTGCCACGGCAAACAGCCCGCCTCTGGGCAAATCGAGAATCAGACCAGCATCCTGATTGATGCTGCGTTGCCGACCCACGTCGGTGAGCAGACCAGAGGCAAGAAGGGGCGTCGCGCTGCGGCGCATGGGTTCAGTATAGAGATTGTTCAGGCGCTGGACTGCCAAGTGCTTCACCCCCTCCCCCGTTCCGGCCCACAGTTCTTTCTGCTTCCCGCCCGAACCGCTGCTGTGCAGACATGGAGGCAGATATAGAAACTGTGCCTGCCACAGCGTTCTGCCTCAGCGTCAAACCAGTGTAGAGAGTGGCCGGACACGGGGCCGTGAAGTTCTGTGCGCCGGGAGTGAGAGATGCTGGATTTCTCTCAGTATAGAATGAAAGCTACCTTAAGATAGTGAAGATGATGAAGAAAGATGAAGACAGCCGGGCGGCCTGACCCCATGAGGCGCACCGATGCAGGCTCCGCAAACGCAGGCTCCGGCGACAAGTCTTCTGCGGGCGGCGCGGGCCAAACGTCACAGCCGACGCGGCGCAGCGAACGGGCCGCGCCGCTGGTCGGTAGACTGCACCCGATGAACAGAGTGCGCCGCATGACCGGATTCAAGGTGACCGGATTCAAAGTGACCATGTTCGTGGCAGCCGGACTCGGGACTGGGTTGCTGATGGCCTGCGCTCCGGCCCCGGCAGCCAGAACTGCCGACCCGGCGAGCGCGACACAGGCACGGTCAAGGCAGGCGGTGGCCCAGCTTCCGGCCCCCCCCTCTGGAAACACTGCTTCTGGAAACACTGCTTCTGGAAATACCGCTTCTGGAAATACCGCCTCTGGCCCAGCTCCAACTGGCCCCGCCGCCCGGTCCACGGTGGCCCTGGCAGCGACCCCGGTGACCTCGGTGGACGCGGCCAGCCCGCGCGTGTCTCTGCGCGCCGACTCGGCCATGACCGCGCCGCTCCTGGCCACCTTCACGGCCAGCCTGCCCGCAGACGGAACGGCCAGCTGGCAGTTTCAGGGCGGCGAAACAGCCACCGGAGCGAGCGTGAGCCACGTCTTCTATCAGCCGGGGCGCTACAGCGTGCAGGCCACCCTGACGGCGGGGGGCCGCAGCTACCTGGCGACCCTGCCGCTGGAGGTGAAGTCGGGCGGGCCGGAGCAGGCGGCGGCGGTGCTGCTGCAAGACAGCGGCAGCCTGGCCCTGAGCGCTCTGGGCAGCGTGGTCTACGCGCCCTACACGCCCAGCTTCATGCTGGGTGGCCGGGCCACCACGCCGCAGCGGCAGCCGCTTCAGGCCGGGACGCACACCGTGCAGGTGGGTATCGATGCGCCGTCTGGAACGCTGACACGCAGCTACACCTTCCGCAGCGGCGCCGCGCTGAGTGAGGCTGAACTGGCGCGGCGGCAGGAGTATGAGGCAGATGTGCTGCGCCTGACCAACGCGGCCCGCGCCGCCGGCTGGGATTGCCGGCGGCAGGCTTACGGCGGCGTGGCCCTGCCGCCCCTGAAATCGGACGCGCAGCTCACGGTGGCGGCCCGCGCCCAGTCGGTGGGCATGGCCCTGAACGGCTACTTCGCTCACCGCAGCGCCACAGATGGCAGCCTGCCCGACGCCCGCATCCGGGCCAGCGGCTACCGGCCCGCCAGTGACGCCGAGAACATCGCCGCCGGACAGCCGACCCCCGAGAGCGTGGTGAGCGCCTGGCTGAAATCTCCGGGCCACTGCCCGAACATCATGGGCAACTACGACGACATCGGGGTGGCCTACGCCCGCCAGGACGGCAGCCCCTACGGAGACTACTGGACGCAGGTGTTCGGGAGGAAATAGCGTGTGGCGCGTGGGCAAGGCCAGAAATCCGAGACTGATCTCAAGTTCCTGGCTTTTCCTACAAGCCACGTACTACAAGCGTCCCCTCAGTGACTGTGCCCGCCCGCCTGGCCACGCTTTCCGGCCACTTCCTCGCGGATCTCGGCCACCAGGAAGGTGCAGGCCTCGGCGCAGGGAATCGCGCCCGGCACGCCGCCGAAGAAGGTCTGGCTCAGGCGCTCTCCGGCCCACACGCGGGTCTTGAGGCAGCCGCCGCAGATTTCCTGGGCCACGTGTTCGACCTGCTCGGGCGTGGCCTTCTGCACCTTGCTGTAAATGCCGGTCTGACGCCGGGCGGTGGTGGGCCAGGGCGTGGCGCGCAGGGTGTGGGTGTGCGCGGCGTAGCCCTCCTCGATCACCGCCGGGTACAGGGTGTGAATGGCCCGCTGGAGGTCCCCGGCACTCAATACCGCCCGCCAGCCGCGCCGCAGGTTGCGCAGCGTGTGTACGGGCCGATGTTCGCCGCCCTCGGTCAGGCGGGTGTGGTCGCGCAGGCCGTCGGGCGTGACGAGCGTGGTGAGCGTCTCGCTGCTGCGGCCCTCGTCGAGCGCGTGCCGGACCTCGAACAGGCCCCCGTGCGGCGTGACCATGATCTCGCCCATCCGCACGCCGTTTTCGCTCGCCGCCAGGGCCGTGAAGGCGTCCTAGGCGGCGCGGTGCTCGGGTGCTCTGTCGCCGCCCGTGACGCTGGCCCCGCGCGCCTCCTCGGCCAGCTGCACGATCACGTCGGCCACCGCCGGGTGCGTGCCCACGGGCTTGCCGTAGTACACCGTCTGCTCGCCTGTTCCTTCCAGCAGGCCCTCGGCCTGACCCGAGAACACCGTCACCGTGCCTTCCAGCCCCAGATCCTCGGGAATGGTTTCCAGCGTGTGCCAGCCCTCGGAGGCGAAAAACGGCACCATCACCACGCGCCGCGCCCTGACCTTCTCGCGCCAGCCGGTGACCTTGGGTTCCTCGTCGAGAAACAAGGCGTGGACCTCGCTGAAGATGCCCTGTGCGCGCAGCAGCTCGGCGTTCTGATGCACCACCTTGTTGCTGTTCTCGTTCCTGGTGGTGCCGTGCCCGATGATGATCAGCGCGGTGTCCTCTCCGCCCGCGTCGGGCAGCACCTCGCGGGCGCGTTCCAGAATCACGCCTGTCATGGCCGGATGCACGCCGTAGGGCAGCGTGTAGCGAACGGTGCGGCCCCCCAACGTGCGGGCCACGCCCTGGGTGGGCACCACGCCCTGATGCCCCAGGCCCAGCTCACGCGGAATGACGGTCTCGGTGAAGTACCCTTCCGAAATGAACATCGGAATGATGGTCACGTCGGTGTAGGTGCAGGTTCTCAGCACCTGGCGCAGGCTGGGTTCCTCCTTCCAGTAGCCCTCGACCACCTCGTCGAAAAGGCCCTGCGAACGCAGCAGTTCGGCGTACTTGTACACCGCCGCCGCCGACTCGGAGTTGAGGTGGGAACCGTGACCGACAAGTACCAGGGAGCGCATGGCAACAGTTTAATCCGGGCGGACCGGGACACATGTGCCGGATACGGACATTCAGGGCAGAAGATGAAGACTACGCCGGTCTGTATCAGCGCCCCGCCTTGCCCCCGAACAGCTCGGAGACCAGCGTGCCGCGCTCTCTCAGGGCGGCCTGGAAGGCGGCGGCGTCGTTCAGGGGCCTTGGGGTTGATGGTGTGTGGGCCGGAAGCTGATGGCTGGCCGGAACAGGTGCGGGGGGCGGCAGATTCTGTTCCGAGACCGTCCTGGGGACGCGGAACATGCCCGGATGCTCCTCGAAGACGGCGGGTACGTCCTCGTCCAGCCGTGTCAGGGCGGCGGCGTATTCGCGTTCCTGCGTCAGGATGGACTGGAGCGCGGCGTCGCCCAGGTCTCCCAGCAGGCGGTTCATCAGCGCGAACAGCCCGGCGGCGTAGTCCTGCACCTCCTGTTCGCGCGGCAGGTAGCCCCGGTGAATGACCCGGTTGCGAAACTCCGCGCCCAGGCCCTGCGGCGTCAGAAAATCGGGGGCGCGGCCCTCCCTCGCCAGGTACACGGCAGCAAACGCTCCCAGCTGACGTTCGCTCTGGCTGACCAGCAGTTTCCAGGTGGCGTCCAGCTGGGCCTCGGCGTCTTCCAGCGCGTGGCCCTGCGCCGCGAAACGCTCCAGCAGCGCCGACCTGAGATAAAACTCCAGGCAGCGTTCCAGCGCCGCCGCAAAGTTGACCACCGCCTCGCGGGCGTAGCCATCCAGCAGGGCGCGGGTGCCCAGGTCGAACAGCGTCTCGAAGCGGTGCTTGCGAATAAACAGCGCGAAGCGGCCCAGGCAGCTGGGGCAGGTCAGCTCGTGGATGCCGCTGTCGAGGTACTCGGTCTGGAAGGCGTGCTGGCAGCGCGGGCAGGTGGTGGGAATGTTCATGGTCGGCTCGTGGCGTGCGGCCTGTAGCCTGTAGAGAACGGCAACAGCCGAGACGCCTCCGCTCCCATCTGTTCCCACACGCCACACGCTACAGGCCACACGCTCATCACGGCAGCGCTTTCCCCGCCGGAGCCAC